>NZ_WKCD01000169.1:0-11879 GCF_021606625.1 Pseudomonas sp. PA-4-8C | reverse complement strand
CCCTCAGGCTGTCACCTTGCCGGCGCATGAGCATCAGTGTCACTCGCTCTTCGGTATTCAAGTGGCTGTAGGTCTTTTTCATCGCAACACCTTACCTCAGGTGTTGCACTTGCTCCTTGAGACCGCCGGGTCTTTATAAATATTTTTTTACACTTCAGGCGCCTGGCACTTTCTGGCATCCTGCGCCTCCATTTTCTGACCCGAGCCATCATTTTGTCTGACGCTCAAGCCCCCCGCCCGCGCTATAAATCCGACCTTATGTACGGCCTCGAAGACCGCCCGCACTTCACCGCCGCGATTTTTGCCGCGTTGCAGCATGTGTTGGCGAGTTTTGTCGGCATCATCACGCCCACGCTGATCGTGGGCGGCGTACTGGGGCTGGAAAGCGAAGTGCCGTACCTGGTGAGCATGGCGCTGTTCGTGTCGGGGCTTGGCACCTTTGTACAGGCACGCACCTTCGGGCCGGTGGGCTCGGGGCTGTTGTGCCTGCAAGGCACCAGCTTTTCCTTTATCAGCGTGATTTTGAGCGCAGGCTTCATGGTCAAGGCCCGGGGCGGCGGCACCGATGAGATTCTCTCGACAATCTTTGGCATCTGCTTTTTCGCAGCGTTTATCGAAGTGGTGCTCAGCCAGTTCATCGGCAAGCTGCGCAAACTGATCACCCCGGTGGTGACCGGCACCATCATCACCTTGATGGGCTTGTCGCTGATCAAGGTGGCGGTCACCGACATGGCCGGCGGCTATGGCGCCAGCGACCTCGGCGCGGCGGGCAACATGGGCCTGGCGGCGTTGGTGCTGCTGACCATCGTGGTGCTCAACCGCTTCAACAACCCGTTCCTGCGCCTGGGTTCGATCGTGATCGGTTTGACCCTGGGCTTTGTAGTCGCGTGGCTGCTGGGCCGCGTCGACATGGCCGCTCTGCCCCAGGTGCCGCTGATCAGCGTGCCCGTGCCGTTCAAGTACGGTTTCTCGTTCGACTGGGTGGCGTTTATCCCGGTGGCGGTAATCTTCCTGATTTCGCCCCTGGAAGCGGCCGGTGACCTGACCGCCAACTCGATGATTTCCCAGCAACCGGTCAAGGGCCCACTGTATATCAAGCGTATCAAGTCTGGCCTGCTGGCCGACGGTCTCAACTCTGCGATGGCGGCCACCTTCAACAGCCTGCCGATGGTGACCTTCGCCCAGAACAACGGCGTGATTCAATTGACCGGCGTGGCCAGCCGCTACGTGGCCTACTTCATCGCCGGCCTGCTGGTGCTGCTGGGGCTGTTCCCGATGATCGGCGCGGTGTTGCAACTGATGCCCAAGCCGGTACTGGGCGGCGCGACCCTGATCATGTTCGGCACCGTGGCCGTGGCCGGCATCAAGATCCTCGCTGAAGCGGGCCTGCATCGGCGTAATGTGCTGATTGTGGCGATTTCCCTCGGCATGGGCCTGGGCGTCGCCGCCGTGCCGGAAGTGCTGCGCGAGCTGCCCAAGGCGCTGCACAACATCTTCGAATCGCCGATCACCGTGGGCGCATTCTGTGCAATCCTGCTGAACATTTTCCTGCCCGAAGAGTTCATAGAGCTGGAAGAAGATGAATTCGAGCCGGAGTCCTCTACCCTCAAGGTCATGCAGGACCCGGACGTCACCCCAAAGTAGGAGCATTTCTTTATGCGCAAGCTCATGGTTCTATCGCTGTTGCTGCTGACCTTGAGCGCCTGCGCACTGTTCCCCAACCGCGACCCGGTGAACATCAATGTAGTAGGCATCGAGCCGCTGCAAAGCCAGGACCTGGAAGTGCGCTTTGCGGTGAAGCTGCGGGTGCAAAACCCCAATGAAGCGGCAATCGACTACAACGGCGTGGCCCTGGACCTGGAGGTCAATGGCCGGCCACTGGCCGCAGGCGTCAGCGATCAGGCTGGCAGCATCCCACGCTTCTCCGAGACCGTGCTGATGGTGCCGGTCAGCGTTTCGGCGTTTTCGGTGTTGCGCCAGACCCTGGGCCTTAGCCAGACCCAAAGCCTGAACAACCTGCCCTACGTGCTGCGCGGCAAATTGGCGGGTGGCCTGTTTGGCACCATGCGTTTTGTGGAGCGTGGCACCCTGGACTTACCGAACACTGCCACCTGGTAAGTGGCTGAAAACCACATGTGGGAGCTGACTTGCCTGCTCCCACAGGTTGATTGCGTTCAGTCAGTGATATAGCGAACGCCTGGCTTGGCGCGCTCGTCGACCACCAATTCAAAAATATCCGGCCTGGCGTAATGCCCCACTACGTCGTAGTCGTAGCGGGCCCGCACCAACTGATCAGTATCGATCTGCGCCGTCAACAAACCCGCTTCGCCCACCAACGGCCCCGCCAGAATATCGCCCATGGGTCCAACGATCACGCTGCCGCCGGCAATCAACGGACGGTCCACCGGCCAGTTGGCAACCTCCACACCCAAGGCTTCAGGCGATGCCTGCACCTGGCAGGCGCTGACCACAAAGCAACGCCCTTCATGGGCAATATGGCGCATGCTCACCTGCCACATGTCGCGCTCGTCCACGGTGGGTGCACACCACACCTGGACGCCCTTGGCGTACATCGCGGTGCGCAGCAACGGCATCATGTTTTCCCAGCACACCGCGCCGCCGATACGCCCAACCGCGGTGTCAATCACCGGCAGGGTCGAGCCGTCGCCCTTGCCCCAGATCAGCCGCTCGGTGCCGGTCGGCATCAGTTTGCGGTGCTTGGCCACCAGGCCGCCCGAGGGTTCGAAATACAGCACGCTGCAATACAGCGTACTGCCACTGCGTTCAATCACGCCCAGCACCAGGCTGGCACCGGTACGCGCCGACAACCCGGCCAGCGCCTCGGTCTCCGGCCCCGGTACGTCGATGGCATTGGCAAAATACCGCGCAAAGGCTTCCCGGCCTTCGGGCAGGCGATACCCCAATTGCGTGCCAAAGCTTTCGCCCTTTGGATAGCCGCCCAGCAACGCCTCGGGCATAACCACCAAGTGTGCGCCACTGCGCTGGATTTGCTCCTCATAGGCCAGGATCTGCGCCAGGGTGTCAGCCTTGCCGCCAGGCAAGGCGCCGATTTGCAAGGCTGCGACAGTCGATACAGGCATCAGGCTCACTCCGATAGATAGGGGTTGCCTATTCTCCGGCCAGAATCGATCATGAATAAAGCCCACCTCAGTGCTAAATGATATGAGCCAAATGAATATCGCCCAGGTTGACCTGAACCTGCTCAAAACCTTCGAAGCCCTGCACGACGAGTCCAGTGCCAGCCGTGCGGCGCTGCGCCTGGGTGTGACGCAGTCGGCGATCAGCGCGGGCTTGCGGCGCTTGCGTGAGCTGTACGGCGACCCTTTGTTCGTGCGCACCGGACGCGGCCTGGCGCCCACATTGCGGGCCAACCAGTTGAAACCGGTGATCAGTGAGGCATTGGATCGCTGCCGCCAGAGCCTGGCGATGATCAGCCCTCAAAACCTGCACTACGAGGGGCGCTCGGTGGTGCTGGGGCTGTCGGATGACTTCGAGATTGCCTATGGCCGAAGCCTGATGGAGGCCATCGCACTGCGCCTGCCCAAGTTACGGGTGATCTTTCGCCAGACCTACAGCCAGATCGTCGCCGCCGCCCTGCTCGACCGCACGCTGGACCTGGCCATCACCGCCGGCGGTTTTACCGAGCGCCGGCTGAGCCGACAGGTGCTGGGGGAAGGTGACTATCGTTGCCTGGTAGACCCCCATAGCCTGGCGCCGGGCCAGGAGGTCATCGACCTGCAGGGGTTTGTCACACGCGAGCATGTACTGGTGTCGTCAGGCGGGTTTATCGGCATTACCGATGAAGGCTTGGCGGCGCACGGGTTGCGCCGCCACGTCTGCGCGTCCACCAGCCACTTTGCCGCGCTGCCGTATCTGCTCAAAGGCAGCACCGCAGTAGCAACCATTCCCGGGCATGCGGCCCACGCCATTGCGCAAATGACCGGCCTGCGCGTGCTGCCCTGCCCGCTGGCGCTGCCGCATTACCCGGTGGAGTTGGGCTGGCGTACCCAAGCTCAGCTGGACCCGTTGCTGCTCAAGGTGCGCGAAGCGATTGTGTCGTGCTTTACTTCGCCGCCGCCATCAGCTTGTTGACTTCACTGCGCACCATGTTGGAAAACTCCGGCGGCGACATGCCGTCGAGTTCGGCACGTACCCATTCGGCCCACTTGCCCTTGCGCTTGGCGCGCTCACCGAACAAGCGTGCGGCTTCGCCCTTGGCCTTGCCCAGGTTGGTTTGCCACAGGTCGTAGAGGCGCGACTTTTCATCTTCCAGCTCGGCGCGTTCGGCGAGGGTCTTGTTGGCGAGATTGAAGCTCATGTTGAATTACCTGCTGCACAAATAGGTGACATCTTACACTGTAGGCCCAACGTTCCCGATCCGGTTTTTGCCTCGGATGAGCGTGTGGGGAAAAAAACTGCAACTTTTGCCTCCCCCCGATACTCCATTGTTCACTGCCACATCCACCTGCAAGGAGTCACTCAATGGCCCGCAAAACCGCCGCCCAAGCTGTCGAAGAGCAAATCAAGGACCAAGCGTTCAGCGAACTGAGCGCGTTGATCGAAGAGTCGGACAAACTGCTCAAAAGCAGCGCATCCCTGGTGGGCGAAGAAGGTGAAACCCTGCGCGAGCAGGTTGCCATCAAACTCAAGCAAGCCCTGGAATCGGTGTCCAACGTGCGCGAACGCAGCAAGCCGGTCGTGGATGCCACCGAGACTTATATCGGTGGGCACCCATGGCAGACCGTGGCCATTTCCGCAGGCTTTGGCCTGGTGGTCGGCCTGTTGCTGGGTCGCCGTAACTGATCCATTCAGGCTGCGCCCCCCGCGCAGCCTGTTTCACCCCGCCGCCAACGCCCTCAACTCGCGCAACGCCTGCGCGTCCAGTTCGATCCCGGTTTCCTGCGACTTCGCCCGCGTACGATGGCGTCGGTCCCCCGGCAATCGACGCAACCCCGCCGCATGCATCTGCCGCACCAGCTCCTGGCTGCGTTGGGCGAAGCTTTGCCCAGCGGTTTTACTCGGGTCGATCACGATCAGAAGCTGGCCTGTCCACGGCGTGCGCGCGCCTGGGTGGTCCGTCCAATCGAATTCAAAAGAGAAGTTGCCGCCCGTCAACGCTGCCGCCAGCAACTCCACCATCATCGACAGTGCTGAACCCTTGTGCCCGCCAAATGGCAACAGTGCGCCGCCTTCCAGAATGGCTTTAGGGTCCTGGGTCGGCTGCCCGAGGCTATCGACGCCCATGCCCGGTGGCAACCGCTCGCCTTTGCGCGCGGCGATTTGCACGTCGCCATGGGCGATGGCGCTGGTGGCCAGGTCAAACACAATCGGCGCACCGTCGGCCCGGGGCGCCGCAAACGCGATGGGGTTGGTGCCGAACAACGGACGATCCGCGCCGTGGGGCACCACGCAGGTCATGCTGTTGACCACGCTGAGTGCCACCAGCCCCTCCTCGGCAAACGGCTCGACGTCCGGCCACAGGGCAGCAAAGTGATGGGAGTTATGGATTGCCAGCAACGCGATGCCGGCGCTGCGTGCCTTCTCCACCAGCAACGGGCGCGCCGCCGCCAGGGCCGGCTGGGCAAAACCATTGCCCGCATCGACGCGCACAAAGCCTGAGGCCACATCGGTCACGCTGGGGAAGGCGGTGCCATTGACCCATCCACTGGCCAGCGTCGAAAGGTAACCGGGGATGCGAAAAATACCGTGACTGTGGGCACCGTCACGCTCGGCACTTGCGCAGTTGTGCGCAAGAATCGCAGCAACCTGCGCCGATGTGCCGTGCCGAACGAACACCTGATGAAGTAACTCCTCCAGTTCAGCGAAGCGGATCGAGGCACAAGCGGTGGCAACTGTCGGGGACTGCGCAGACATTTGAAGCTCCGTTTTTATGATTGGAAGGGGCAACGAATGGGACATCCAGACCCTCGATTAAACACCACGCACGCTCTGCGTTGTCAACGTGCGCAGCGCTGAATATTTACCGCCTTGCACCACGGACGCCTGCCTACCCTGTGCTTTTCCTGGCACGCCGGAGACAGGCTGTGGTTCGCTTAACGCCCCCGTATTTCTTCCCTGAGTTTCTCAAACCCCAAGGCAAAGCCTCGCCCACTGCTCGTGAACGTACGCTGGGGCTCACCGCCAAAGACCTTGATTGGCTGTACAACCTTTACCTGGCTACCGACGAGTCTCGGCAGGACACAAGCCGGCATGATCACCCCATGCGTGTTGAAAAGGTCCTGATCAACATTTCCGGCAAGCCCCCCATTCCCCTTGCCGGCGCGTTCGCGATCAGCCCGACACCCGACGCCGCCAAGGCATTGCTCTACACCCCGGATAACGGCATACAGGTCTATGACAGCCACGCTGCCCTGCTGAGCGAATTGATCGAGCAATTGGAAGACCCACTGCAGAGCGCCCCTTTGCTGAGCTACCTGTCGATGGACCAACGCAATGCGCTGGGCGCTGACACGCCCATGGTGTTGACCACTCAGCTCATCGAAGGTGAAGTCATGCCGGAGCAAGCACGCATGCTCCAGGCCTGCCAGCTGGATAACGTCAAGGCCATGCTCGTCCACCTGCAAAAAACCCCGACCTTGCCTGACATGCTCGACACGCTGCTGAGCGTCATGGCCCGCCCCCATTTCAAACACCTGGATCAACGGGACACACGGGTCAATGTCTTAACCCGCGAAGCTGAGCAAGCAACGCCACGTTGGGTCAACTCGCAGACCTTGAGCGAAGCGCTGCTGCAATTTTATGTGCGTCACAGGTGGCCCAAAGGGCAGATACGCGAATACTCGAACCCAAAACATGACACCACTGGCTTCACTGCCTCCGAACAGGAAGAAGATCACCGGCGTTGGGAGGCCTTGATCGAACAAAGCTCCAGTACTTTCTCGAAGCTGTTGGAAAGCCTGTTGCAGACCTACTGGAATGAAGATATCGACAGCGGCACCTCGCGCGTGGATTTTTTTGCTCAAGGCGTGGCGCAGAAGTTTCGCCTCGATGTGTTGCTCAAGCGCCAGGGCGAGATTATTACCGCCGAGGAAAGCCACGCACTTCAGGCCCTGTTCCTCAGCGACCAAAGCGCCCGCAGCGCCCATGCCGAAAACCTCAGCGTGGAAAAGGTGCGCCTTTATGCCCCTCATCAACATTACGTTGAACCAGCGAGCACCTTGATGATCACCGAGCACCACGCGTACCTCTACACCCAATCGCGCGGGTTACAGGTGCTGGAAAACCTCGACGACCTCAAAGACCGGTTACTGAGCATGCTCAAGGCCGAAGGCTACGAGGACGAATGGCTCAACTTCCTCTCATTGGATGAGCGCGACACGCTGCTCGGCCTGGACCCGATCACCATCGCGGCAAGGCCGATACCCGGCAATGTGTTCGTGACCTTGGTACAAGACATTGCGCGCAAGCAAACGGACAACCTTAACCACGCCCTGGAAATCTACCGGCGCAGCGATGGCCAAGTGGACCTCACAGCCCTGCTGGACAGTGCCCTGGACGTACGTGCCTTGCTGGACAATCAACTGGCCACACTAGAGACCAACGGGCGCTGGACCTTGCATCCGGTCACCCGTGGTAATGGCCGCCCTACGACCGTCAAGGCCGAGCGCGCCCGGCTGCAGCTTCAGAACCTGCGGGCGATTGAGCGTGCGCTGGCGATGGAGCGCGCGCACCACCCGACCTTACGTAGCATCGTCGCTGACACGCTCAACGCTGAACTGCAACTGCAGCAACAGTCAGTCAAAGCCGAAGAGGTGTTTATCAATACCTACGCCACGCGTGCCCAGGAGCGTGAAGAGCGTGCGACAGTGCAGTCATTGAGCATGCTTGAGCACTTCATTGAACGTCTGGCCCAAGAGGCGCCTGCGGTGCCCTTCTCGTCCAGGACGAAGTTCTATACGCGGGGCGAAGGCAATGTCTTCGTGCAATTGCCAAGCATGACGCTCAAGACGTTCAACACCGTCATCGAGCGCGTCCTGCTGCTGTTTTCCAAGCACGCCATGCGCCAGCAACCCCATGAGTTTCTGGTCAAGACTCACGCCAAACACGCCCACTCGATGCTGGTGGGGTTACGCAGCGAAGCCGAGCTGAGGTCGCTGGATAAAACCCTGGCGCCCACAAGCCAGGCCATTCTCGACACGCTACTTCAGCCCGACAGTCTGTCGCGCTTGACACGCCATGGCCTTAACGGATTTTTGCCGGATGCCTATGGGTTGACGTTGGACTTGAACGCCGTCGATACGCCACAACCGCTGGCCAATACGTTCGTGATTACTGAGCGCGGCGGTATCGACCCGCAGCGCTCGGGCCAGGCGCTGCTCTGGACCCCGCGCCTGGGCTACGAAGTCTTTGCCTCGATCAACGCCCTGCGCGATGAAATCACCCAGCGCCTGGCGCACCCGATCAACAGCTTGAGCCTGCTGGAAAATCTGCCGTTCAGCTTGCGCGAGCCCCATCAGGCATTTCGCCAGGGGCCGCTGCAACGTATCGATCAGGACCTTTTGAATGACCGAGTAAACAGCTACAACGACGCGGTCATGGCGGGCGTTGATCACTTGCTATCCATGGGCCTTGGGGCCCGCGCCTTGCAAGACCGGTTGGACGCCGTCATCGAACAGCCGCCGCCCACCAACCTTGGCAGGGCGATCACGCTGGCCGATGCCATGGTCAACCAGCAGGCACTGCCGGTGTGGCTCGGCATGGCGCCGCCTCAGGAGCAAATCCACCAGGCCGAGCTTCTGGAGCAGTACTGCAACAACGCCGGCGAGGAGCACGACTACCTGCATGACATCCAACCCATCCGCGCGTATGCCTTAACCACGCTGACGGCGCTGCTTGAGGCGCGCTTTCCCGGCAAGGGGCTCAACCCCGATGACATCCTGATCCCCACCCATGCGGTGCTCGATGTGAATGTCGACAACCTGACCGACTTTGCCTTGCGGCACTGGCCAAACCTGACGGCGCAACACATCCGCCCGCGCTCACGCACCGCCAAGCCATTACCAAAAGCCCTGGACGCCAGTGCGGTGATACAAATGGTGCGACAGCTGGACCTCAAAAGTGCTTATCAACAACGGGTGCGAAGCCAGCTTGAAACAAAAACCGACGATGCGCGCCAACGCAGACGCCTGTTTTGCCGCCAATTGCCTTGGCAAGCGTTGCAGTGCGCCCACGAACACAGCTTGCAGGAACGCCTTTCCACCCAGGCGTTAAGCCTGGTGCAACAGATTTTCGATATGCCGGACGCCGTGGCCCGCGCCTCACTCAGTGGCGCCACGGCGATGATTCGACCGCTGGAACTGATCGCCACCGAAGGCGCCAGTACCGCCAAAGTGCTGGGCGTGTACCTGATCGGCCCGCAGAGTCCCGGCGATGGACCATGGGTGCTTTACGCGCCGTACAGCGAACAACATGTGTTCAAGGAATATACGGATGAAACGGCCCTGCTCGATGAGATACAAAGGCCGGGCGCACTGCAGGACTGGGTGCTTATGCACCTGGAAGATCCGCACCAGGCCACTTACCGCCACTTGCTCAAAGACAGTCGCCATCGCCCCTCCGATATCAGCCTGGCCGCATCGCCAGTGGCGGGCAATGTGCTGCATTCCCCGTTCAGTGAAAATACATTGATGTTGCTCAAGTTGCTGGGAAGCCAATTCGAAGAAGGCGCCAAGACCTTGTGGGACCATGCGACCCGCTTGTTCGGCAAGGAAATCCCCACGGCGGTACAGTTCATGGCGGGCAAACTCGCCTACCCGCTGGTGGTATGGCGCAGCTACACCTTATTCAAGCGCTCGGCCGACGCCTTGCAACTGCACCAGTGGAAGGCTGCGCTCAAGGATTTCGTCAGGGGCGTGGCGCAGATGGCCGCCCTGCGCAGTGCGCTGGACGGCACCGCCCTTGCACCGCCCACCGAAAAGGAGCGCTCGCTGGCCGAGCTGACAGACACGTCACTGCCCGCCGCCACCACCCTCGACACCTGGCATATCACCAGCCCTTCGCGCACCCGGCTGCAGCCGTTCGAGGCACAGGATGTGGCATTGCAAGACCTGAAAAAAAGCAGGCTCAGCCAGGTGTATGAAGACCGCAAAGCCTCGAAATACTACGTGCCGCTGGCCGGCAAGGTGTATAGCGTCAAGAAAGCCGCACAACGCTGGCGCCTCGCCAACGATGAGCAGGTTGGGCCGTACATCGGTCGCAATACGCAGGGCATATGGGTACTGGAGCTGGGCGACCAAGAGCCGCGCTTCGGCAGGGCTCAGTCATACCTCAAGACATGGCGAAACGAAGCACGGGATATCAATATTGAAGCGGTGGGCATCCGCGATATCGGTGCGTTGACCTACTGGAAAGCCCAAGCCATCACCGAAGCGCTGAACTTTGCGACTTATTACGCGCTGAACTGCCGCCGCAACGTCGCGCAATTCGCCACACAACGCGACCCGAACAGCCGGGTTGGGCGCTTTTTGGGAGAAATGTTCGGTGTCGTCACCCTGACGCCGGACCAGGTTTCGAAAGTCACCAAAATAATCGACGAGATAATCAATGAGCTCACCGACCCCAGCTTGACCGGTCCAAATTCCATGCGTTTTGTGGTGGGCACCAGCCGACAGGATCCCGCATCGGATTATGCGTTCATGATTCCCGCCGACAGAGAGCGAAAACTGTATCTGCTGAGCCGCTTCTTCGACCCCAATCTGGACGTTTATCAGAACCGCTTGCTGGAAAATATGGCCTTCAACATATCGACGCACGCCAGGGCCAGTACGCTGATTCACGAATTGACGCACTTGAAGCTGGACACCGTAGACATCGCCTACCTGGACAGCATGCGGCCCTTCCCGGACTTGATCAATATCCAAAGGCCCGGCGCCGCAGTGCTTAAAACCACCCTGGAAGATCTGCGCAGCACGGCGTTATCGACGATGACGCCTGCAACCATGCTGTTCAAGACTCAAGACAGTCTCACCGAGCTGTGGGAGGATTTCCAGCCAGGCTCGGCAATTGAAAAGAAAATTTTCAAGGCGACGGGCGCCAAGACCTTGCAGGACGCCAGGGTCATCTTCATGTCGGTACCTGACAAACGCATTGATACCATCCTGGCCAACGCAGACTCAGTGACATACCTGATCACCCACCTTGGGCGCTACCTGGAGCCGGGAGCCTGAGCGGCCCCCGGCAGGAACATCAGTCTTTCTGGTCACGCAGCACGTTACCGGAAGCGCCATCGATGCGCGCCTCATACACGATGCCATCGGACTTGCGACCTTTGACTTCCCAATAGCCATTGTCATCCGCTTCAGCGGCGTAGACCTCAATGTAGCCGGCCTTGGTTTTCGCCACCTCGATGGCTTTCTCAATGGTGATCCAGCCTGCACCCGGCTTGTCGGCCATGGCGGCGCCAGCGCTCAACAGCGCGGAAGTAGCACACAGGGCGATCAAGGTTTTCTTCAACATTTTCGTACTCCATAGTGGACGACAGGTTAATTCCTGAATTTTTAGGCGCACACAAACAAGAATAAGTTCCAATTGATGTGCAATCGCCATGATGCGGTTCTCGCCGTCTACCTTGGGAGGTTAGAATGTGGGAAATCAGGATGAGTTAATGAGCGAAAAGCCCCTTTCAGAAACCGAATATGACGCCATCACCGACGCCGCCGCGCATTGGTGCATGCGCCTGCATGCTGCAGATTGCACAGCGGGCGAACGTCAGGCTTTTACCCAGTGGCACGATGCTCATCCGCTGCACGCCTTCGAATATGCGGCCATGCTCGAGATCTGGGACGTGGCCGACCACCTGCCCCGCGACAAGCCTGAGGCGGTGGTGGTCCCAATCAAGA
>NZ_WKCD01000168.1:0-11900 GCF_021606625.1 Pseudomonas sp. PA-4-8C | reverse complement strand
CCCTAACAAAACCCCCATGCTAGAGGGCTGACTCCGCGCTTATATCATTCCGAATGATAGTTACCTTTGCTTCATTCGATTCGTGACCTAGCACCTCCCCGCGCATGATCCGCCCATCTCAAATACATTGGCGGATGCACCTCATGGAACAGTCACTCAAACATTTGCGCTTCCCCTTGGCGATCTTGGCCGTGGTGGTGATGAGCGCGTGCGGCAAGTCCCCGGAACAAGCGGCCGCCATGCCTCCTGCCAAGGTCAGCGTGGCCAAGGTGTTAGAACAACCGGTCAACGAATGGGACGAGTTCACCGGGCGCCTTGAAGCGCCGGAAACCGTGCAGATTCGTCCGCGAGTGTCCGGCCAGATTGACCAGGTGGCGTTCACCGAAGGCGCGCTGGTGAAGAAAGGCGACCTGCTGTTCCAGATCGACCCTCGCCCGTTCCAGGCCGAAGTGCGCCGCCTCGAAGCCCAGCTAGCGCAGACCAAAGCCGCCGCCACTCGCAGTGAAAACGAAGCGCAACGTGGCGAGCGCCTGCGCCAGAGCAATGCGATCTCCGCCGAACTGGCTGACTCGCGCACCACCGCCGCCCAGGAAGCCCGCGCGGCCATGGCCGGGATCCAGGCGCAGTTGGACCTGGCCAAGCTGAACCTGAGCTTCACCCGCGTGACCTCGCCCATCAGTGGCCGCGTCAGCCGTGCCGAAATCACCGCCGGCAACCTGGTGACCGCCGATACCACTGCACTCACCAGCGTGGTCTCCACCGATAAGGTCTACGCCTACTTCGACGCCGATGAGCGCGTGTTCCTCAAGTACACCGAACTGGCCCGCGAAGGCCGGCGTGGCGCAACCACCCCTGTGTACCTGGGGCTGTCCAACGAAACCGGCAACCCGCACCTGGGCCAGATGAACTTCGTCGACAACCAGGTCAACCCGGCCACTGGCACCATCCGTGGCCGTGCGGTGTTCGACAACAGCAAGGGCGAATACACCCCTGGCCTGTATGCGCGCTTGAAGCTGGTCGGCAGCGGCACCTATTCGGCCGTGTTGATCAATGACGAAGCGGTCGGCACCGACCTGGGCAAGAAATTCGTACTGGTGATGGACGGCGACAAGCCGGCTTATCGCGCGGTGGAACTGGGGCCGAAAATCGAAGGTTTACGCATCGTGCGCAGTGGCCTGACCAAGGACGACACCGTGATCGTCAAGGGCCTGCAACGTGTGCGCCCAGGCTCGCCGGTCGCGCCGGAAACCATCCCGATGGCCAGCAAGGAAACCCTCGCCGCCTTGGCCCAACAACGACAAGCGCTTGAAGCCAGCAACCTGGAGCAAGTGGCGCCGGAAAAACCCGCGCCCAAGCTCGCAAGCGTCGCGACTCCACGCGGTTAAGGGATACTCAAGATGAATTTTTCCAAGTTCTTCATATCAAGGCCGATCTTCGCAGCGGTGCTGTCGCTGTTGATCCTGATCGCCGGTGCGATCTCGCTGTTCCAGTTGCCGATCAGCGAATACCCGGAAGTGGTGCCGCCGACCGTGGTGGTGCGCGCCAACTTCCCGGGGGCCAACCCCAAAGTCATCGGTGAAACCGTGGCCGCGCCGTTGGAGCAAGCCATCACTGGCGTCGAGAACATGCTCTACATGTCCTCGCAGTCCACCGCCGACGGCAAGCTGACCCTGACCATCACCTTCGCCCTGGGCACCGACCTGGACAACGCGCAGGTGCAGGTGCAAAACCGTGTGACGCGCACCCAGCCCAAGCTGCCAGAGGAAGTGACGCGCATCGGTATTACCGTGGACAAGGCCTCCCCCGACCTGACCATGGTGGTGCACTTGACCTCCCCGGATCAGCGCTACGACATGTTGTACCTGTCCAACTACGCGATCCTCAATATCAAGGACGAGTTGGCCCGCTTGGGCGGTGTCGGTGACGTGCAGTTGTTCGGCATGGGCGACTACTCCCTGCGCGTGTGGCTGGACCCGAACAAAACCGCTTCGCGCAACCTGACCGCCACCGATGTGGTCACGGCGATCCGCGAGCAGAACCGCCAGGTGGCTGCCGGTGCCCTGGGCGCCCAGCCCGCGCCGAGCGACACCAGCTTCCAGTTGTCGGTCAATACCCAGGGCCGCCTGGTCACTGAAGAAGAGTTCGAGAACATCGTGATTCGCGCGGGTGCCAACGGTGAAATCACGCGCCTCAAGGACATCGCCAGGGTCGAACTGGGCTCCAGCCAATACGCGCTGCGCTCGCTGATCGATAACCAGCCCGCCGTCGCGATTCCGATTTTCCAGCGTCCCGGCTCCAATGCCATCGACATCTCCAACGATGTGCGCAGCAAGATGGCCGAGCTGAAAAAGAGCTTTCCGGCGGGCATGGATTATCGCATTGCCTATGACCCGACCATCTTCGTACGCGGTTCCATCGAAGCGGTGGTGCATACCCTGTTTGAAGCACTGATCCTCGTGGTGCTGGTGGTGATCCTGTTCCTGCAGACGTGGCGCGCCTCGATCATCCCCTTGGTGGCGGTGCCGGTATCGTTGATCGGTACGTTTGCGGTGATGCACCTGTTCGGGTTCTCACTCAACGCCCTGTCACTGTTTGGCCTGGTACTGGCCATCGGTATCGTGGTGGACGACGCCATCGTGGTGGTGGAGAACGTCGAGCGTAATATCGAGTTGGGGCTTGAGCCGTTCCCGGCGACCGAAAAAGCCATGAGTGAAGTGACCGGCCCCATCATCGCCACGGCGCTGGTGCTGTGTGCGGTGTTCATTCCGGCCGCCTTTATCAGTGGCTTGACCGGGCAGTTCTACAAGCAGTTCGCCTTGACCATCGCGATCTCAACCGTGATCTCGGCGTTCAACTCCCTGACCTTGTCCCCTGCCCTGGCCGCTGTGCTGCTGCGCGGCCACGACGCGCCGAAGGACCGTTTCTCCAAGTTCCTCGACAAGGTCTTCGGGGGCTGGCTGTTCCGTCCCTTCAACCGCTTTTTCGAAAAGGCCAGCCATGGCTACGTAGGCACCGTACGCCGAGTGATTCGCGGCAGCGGTATTGCCTTGTTCGTCTACGCAGGTTTGATGGTGCTGACGTTCTTCGGGTTTGCCCACACGCCGACCGGTTTCGTACCGGCCCAGGACAAGCAATACCTGGTGGCCTTCGCTCAACTGCCCGACGCCGCTAGCCTGGACCGCACCGAAAACGTAATGAAGCGCATGTCGGAGATCGCCCTGAAACAACCCGGCGTGGAAGCTGCAATTGCCTTCCCGGGCCTGTCGATCAACGGGTTCACCAACAGCCCGAACAGCGGCATCGTGTTCGTGACCTTGAAGCCGTTCGATGAGCGTAAAGACCCGAGCATGTCCGCCGGTGCGATTGCCGGTGCACTGAACGGCCAATACGCCAATATCGAAGAGGCCTACATGGCGATCTTCCCGCCGCCGCCGGTACAAGGCCTGGGCACCATCGGGGGCTTCCGCCTGCAGATCGAAGACCGTGGCAACCTCGGCTATGACGAGCTGTATAAAGAAGTGCAGAACGTGATCGCCAAGAGCCACGGCGTGCCTGAACTGTTCGGCCTGTTCACCAGCTACACGGTCAACGTGCCGCAAGTGGACGCGGCCATCGACCGCGAAAAGGCCAAGACTCACGGCGTGGCGATCAGCGACATCTTCGACACCCTGCAGGTCTACCTGGGTTCGTTGTATGCCAACGACTTCAACCGCTTC
This sequence comes from Pseudomonas sp. PA-4-8C, assembly GCF_021606625.1. NCBI lineage: Bacteria > Pseudomonadati > Pseudomonadota > Gammaproteobacteria > Pseudomonadales > Pseudomonadaceae > Pseudomonas > Pseudomonas sp. PA-4-8C. The sequence goes on along the minus strand of NZ_WKCD01000168.1, from coordinate 8,184 downwards.
GGGCGTACCTATCAGGTCAACGTGCAGGCCGAGCAGCAGTTCCGCCAGGACTCCGACCAGATCGGCCAATTGAAAGTGCGCAATAACAGAGGCGAGATGATCCCGCTGGCGACCTTTATCAAGGTCAGCGACACCTCGGGCCCGGACCGCGTGATGCACTACAACGGCTTCATCACCGCAGAAATCAACGGCAACGCCGCGCCGGGCTACAGCTCTGGCCAGGCCCAGGCCGCGATTGAAAAACTGCTCAAAGATGAACTGCCCAACGGCATGACCTACGAGTGGACCGACCTGACCTATCAGCAAATCCTCTCAGGCAATACCGCGCTGTTCGTGTTCCCGCTCTGCGTACTGCTGGCGTTCCTGGTGCTCGCGGCCCAATACGAAAGCTGGAGCCTGCCACTGGCGGTGATCCTGATCGTACCGATGACGCTGCTGTCGGCCATTACCGGGGTGATCATCTCGGGCGGCGACAACAATATCTTCACCCAGATCGGCCTGATCGTACTGGTGGGCCTGGCGTGCAAGAACGCGATCCTGATCGTCGAGTTCGCCAAGGATAAACAGCAGGAAGGCCTCGACCCGCTCGCTGCGGTACTGGAAGCCTGCCGCCTGCGTCTGCGGCCGATCCTGATGACCTCATTCGCGTTCATCATGGGTGTGGTGCCGTTGGTGCTCTCCAGCGGTGCCGGTGCCGAGATGCGCCATGCCATGGGCGTGGCGGTGTTCTCCGGGATGATCGGTGTGACCTTCTTCGGTCTGTTGCTGACGCCAGTGTTCTACGTACTGATCCGTCGCTATGTCGAGCGCAGTGAAGCGCGCAAAGCGGCCAAGGCCTTGAAGCTGGAGACACAGCAATGAGTGTGAAAATATTCCTGCCGAGCCTGCTGGTACTGGCGCTCGCCGCCTGTGCCGTAGGCCCGGACTACAAGACCCAGCAACTGGAGGCGGCCAACATCACGGCCGCCGCCGACAGCAAAAGCTACGACCATGCCAAATACGAAGGCATCTGGTGGCAGCAGTTTGACGACCCGACCCTCAACCAGTTGGTGACCCAGTCCCTGAGCGGCAACCGTGATTTGCGCGTGGCCTTCGCCCGTCTGCGGGCGGCACGGGCCATCCGTGATGATGCGGCCAACGATATCATGCCGGTGGTCACCTCCCGGGCCAGCAGCGATGTGGGCAAGGGCCAGATTCCAGGGCAGACCACCAAGCGTGTCAACAGCGAGCGCTACGACCTGGGCCTGGACATGGCCTGGGAAGTGGATTTGTTCGGGCGTATCCGTCGCAACCTGGAAGCCAGCGACGCCGACCAACAAGTCGCCGAAGCCGACCTGTACCAACTGCAAGTCACCATGATTGCCGAACTGGTGGATGCTTACGGTCAACTGCGCGGCGCGCAACTGCGTGAACGCATCGCCCTGGACAACCTGAAGAACCAGCAGGAATCGCGCACCATCACCGTCAGTCTGCGCGACGACGGCGTGGGTGATCAGCTCGACGTCGAACGCGCCGACGCCCGCCTGGCAGCGGTTGAAGCCAGCGTGCCGCAACTGCAGGCCGAACAAGTGCGCGAGCGCAACCGCATCGCCACCCTCCTCGGCCAGCGCCCCGACAAGCTGAGCGTGGACCTGAGCCCGAAAGACCTGCCAGCGATTGCCAAGGCGTTGCCAATTGGCGACCCGGGGCAACTGCTGCAACGGCGCCCGGACATCCTCAGCGCCGAACGCAAACTGGCCGCCGCCACCGCACGTATCGGCGTGGCCAAGGCCGACCTGTTCCCACGGGTGAGCCTCAGCGGCTTCCTCGGCTTCACTGCCGGGCGCGGTTCGCAGATCGGCTCGGCCGCCGCGAATGCCTGGTCTTTGGGCCCGAGCATCACCTGGGCAGCGTTTGACCTGGGCAGCGTGCGTGCTCGTCTGCGTGGCGCGAATGCCGAAGCCGATGGCGCGTTGGCAACCTACGAACAGCAAGTGCTGCTGGCCCTGGAAGAGTCCGAGAACGCCTTCAGCGATTACGGCAAGCGCCAGCAACGCCTGGTCTCGCTGATCCGCCAAAGCGAATCCAGCCGCGCCGCCGCCGACCTCGCCGCGATCCGCTACCGCGAAGGCACCGTGGACTTCCTGGTACTGCTCGACGCCCAGCGCGAACGCCTGGCCGCCGAAGATTCCCAGGCCCAGGCCGAAGTGGATCTGTATCGCGGCATTGTGGCGATCTACAAGGCGTTGGGTGGTGGCTGGCAGCCGGATACGGTGGTGGCCAGCAACCAGTGAGGTAAAGAGCTCCTTTGGTTGGTCGCATCCAGCCAATTTTTAGCCCTGCGGTCCATTCGGTCGTGGGGCTTTTTTTTGCCACCGATCGTCCCACGCAGAGCGTGGGAACGATCAAGTGAGAAACATCCTAATCCCGCAGGGTGGAAGTTAGAGGCGACTCGTCTCGCTCAAAATCAAACTCCGATAATGCCCCGGATTCGATCCCACCCACTTACGAAACGCCTTATAAAACGAACTCGCATCGGCAAACCCCAACCGCGTGGCGATCTCGGCAAAGCTGATCTGCGGTTCAGCCAGCCACACAATCGCCAGTTCCTTGCGCACGCTGTCCTTGAGCCCCTGGTAGGTCTGCCCCTCTTCCGCCAGGCGGCGGCGTAGGGTGGACGCAGAAATACACAACCTGGCGGCAAGCCCTTCGGTTTCCGTCCAGGTGTCGGGGGGCATCTGCCGAAGGTCGTGCTTGATGCGCGTGGCGAGGCTTTCCGGGTCGCGGTATTTCACCAGGATGTTAGCCGGTGCATGAGCGAGAAAACGTTGGAGCTCCTGCGGGCTGCGCTTGATCGGCAGGTCCAGGCAGTCGGCTGAAAAGATCATGCGGGTGCGTGGTCGATCAAAGCGCAGGTTGTCAGAAAACATCACCTGATAATCGTCACAGAAGTCCGGCTGAGCGCAGCGCAGTTCAATGGCGAGGATCGGAATACGCCGCCCCGCCAGCCAGCAGGCGACGCCGTGGACGATCATCCAATAGGTAAAGTAGGTAAACGCACGCTTGGGCTCATCAGGCTCGAGCAGGACAATTTCCGCCAGGCTCTGTTGGCGCACCAGCTGGGCCGGAAGGTGCTCCAGCATCAGCGAGAGAAACCCCAAGCCGGTTTCCAGGCCCGCAGCCAGGCTCGGTTGCGCCATGGCGGCGCGACACAGAAACGCCAGGCTGCCGGACTTGAGTGGGCGTGGGTCCATGCCAAAGAACTCATCGTCCCTGCGCCGCGCCAGCAAGCGCCACAGGCGTGCATAGGCCGTGGCCGCCACGCGAGCGTCGGGCTGCTCAAGCAACGCCGGGGCAATCCCGACTTTGCTCAATGCCTCAACGGTGGCGGCTCCCGGCGCGCAACTGTGCAACAACGCTTCGCGCACGAGGTGGATGGAGATGGTGTCTTTTTCCGACATGGGGCGTTGAGCTGTCCGGCTGCGGTGTGGTTGGCCTGCATCATAAGGGCGGTTGCGCTTCGCCACCACTGTTCAGCCCACGTTCAGCAAAGGTCAATATTTCTTGTTTAGCAATGAGTATCATTATGTTACAAATTAGCTCCCTAACTAGTTGCGCCTGGGTGCCCGATGCTCGTTCCTTTTTTAATCATGCTGCGCGAAGGCATTGAAGCCGCCTTGATCGTTGGCATCATCGCCAGTTACCTGCAACAGACCGGGCGTGGCCAGTGGATGCCTGCGGTTTGGATCGGCGTATTCCTTGCGGCAGCGCTGGCGCTGCTGGTGGGCGGCGGCCTGGAATTGGTCAGTGCGGAATTCCCGCAAAAGCAGCAGGAATTGTTTGAAGGTGTCGTCGGGTTGGTGGCCGTGGGCATCCTCAGTTCCATGGTGTTCTGGATGCGCAAAGTGGCGCGCTCGATTAAACACTCGCTGCATGAATCCCTCGACCATGCGCTGGCCGGCTCCAGGCATCAGGTGTTCGCCCTGATTGCCATGGTGTTTTTCGCCGTGGCCCGCGAAGGGCTGGAGACGGTGTTCTTCTTGCTGGCCGTGTTCCAGCAGAGCGAGGGTCCAGGCGCTCCGATTGGCGCCCTGCTCGGCCTGGTCCTGGCCATTGTCGTGGGTTTGCTGATCTATTCCGGCAGCATGCGCCTGAACCTCAGCGCGTTTTTCCGCTGGACCGGCCTGTTCATCCTGGTGGTCGCGGCCGGCATTCTCGCCAACTCGGTGCAGGCCCTGCATGAGGCCGGCGTTTGGAATCACTGGCAGACCGTGCTGTTTGATTTCAGTGCCGCATTGCCCATGGACAGCCCGCTCGGTTCGGTACTGGCCGGCATGTTCGGTTACCAGGAGGCGCCGACTGTCAGCACCCTGGGCGCCTATGTGATTTACCTGGTGGTGGCCCTGGTGATGTTCTTCCTGCCCTCGGCCCCTAGCCAGCCCGCTGCCAACACCTCTTCCGTTTCCAGCCAGTAAGGACCGTCTCTTGTCCAACCCAACCCCTCAATCGGCCCCGCCGTCCCGCGCCTTGCGCTGGGGCGTGGCTGGCTCGGTGGTGGTGATGATCGCCGCCGGTGGCCTGTTCTACTACGCCTCGCAATTGGCCGCGACCAAGCGCCAGACCAACCACAATGAAATCGCGGTCACGATTCACAGTCACGCCTGCGAGCCCAACGCCCTCACCGTGCCGGCCGGGCGCGCAAGCTTTCGTATCATCAACCGCTCCGACCGTGCGGTGGAGTGGGAAATCCTCGACGGCGTGCTGGTGGTCGAGGAACGGGAAAATATTGCCCCAGGCCTGAGCCAGGTGATCAACGCCAACCTGTTGCCCGGCGACTACGCCATTACCTGTGGCCTGTTGAGCAACCCGCGTGGCACCTTGCATGTCACGCCCACGGCAGAGTCCGACGCCCAGGCTAAGGCCAAGCCGTCGATGGTGGCCTTTATCGGCCCGTTGTCGGAGTTTCGCGTATACCTGAGCGGCCAAGGCAGTGCCCTGGTCAAGGCCGTAACGGCGCTGCAACAGGCCATCGCCGCCGGTGATCTGGCCCAGGCGCAGGCCATGTATGTGCCGGCCCGTGAGGCGTATCAGCGCCTGGCGCCTGCCTCTCAACGCCTGGCCGAATTGGATAACGCGATCAACGCCCGCGCCGACTACTTTGAAAAGCGCGAGCAGGACCCCGCCTTCAGCGGCTTCCACCGCCTCGAATACAGCCTGTTCCAGCAGCACAGCCTCGATGGCCTGGCGCCGGTCGCGCAACGACTGGTGGCCGACGTCACCACGCTCAAGCAACAGTTACTGGCCCAGTCCCTGCCACCGGAGCAACTGGTGAGCATTGTGGTGCGCAACCTCAATAGCCTGGCGGACGTGCGTGCGGCGAGCGGTGAAGAGGAACGCTACAGCCACATCGATTTGAACGGCTTTGCCGCCAATCTGCAGGTAGCGCGCAAAGTGGTCGACCTGATGCGCCCGTTGCTGGGCAAGTCCACCGCAGACCTATTGCCCACTATCGACAGCGCGCTCGGCGCCTTCGACACCGAACTCAACGGGCTCAAGGTGAATGACCGCTACCCAACCTACGACAAGGTTACAGCCGATCAGCGCAAGCAGATCGCCGACAAGGCCAAGGCACTGGCCGTTGCACTCGATGGAATCGACCCCGCCCTTGGCCTTTCCGGCCTGCAGTGAAGACGACCGCATACATGAGTGATAAAGAACAGTTTGACCTCCAACGTCGCCGCGTCCTGTTGGGCATGGCGGCCACCGGCGCTGCGATTGCCGGCAGCAGCCTGTCCTGCCCGGCGATGGCAGCAGTGGCCGAGCAAGTCACCACGGCCCCGCGCAGCGACAAGACCCAGGACCACCAGGCGTTTTTCGGCAAGCACCAAAGCGGCATCGTCACCCCGCGCCCGGCCTGCGGCATGGTCGTGGCGTTCGATGTACTGGCCAGCGACCGCGAAGACCTGGAACGCCTGTTTCGCACCCTGAATGAGCGCATCGCGTTCCTGATGACGGGCGGCACCGTGCCCCAGGTCGACCCGAAATTGCCGCCCACCGATTCCGGTATCCTCGGCCCGGTGGTCACACCCGATAACCTGACCATCACCGTGTCAGTCGGCGAATCGTTGTTCGATGAGCGCTTTGGCCTAGCGGCGGCCAAGCCCAAGCGCCTGAGTCGCATGGTCGGCTTTCCCAACGATGCGCTGGAACCGGCGCAGTGCCATGGTGACCTGAGCCTGCAGTTCAGCTCCAACACGCCGGACACCAATATCCACGCCCTGCGTGACATCGTCAAAAACCTGCCCGACCTGCTGCTGGTGCGCTGGAAGCAAGAAGGCAGCGTGCCGCCCCAGGCACCGTCCAAGCCCGGCGAACCGGCGCAGAGTGCGCGCAACTTCCTGGGCTTTCGCGATGGCTCGGCCAACCCCAATTCCAACGATGACAAGGCCATGGACCAAATCGTCTGGGTACAGCCCACCAGCGACGAACCGGCCTGGGCCGCCCATGGCAGTTACCAGGCCGTGCGCATCATCCGTAACTTTGTCGAGCGCTGGGATCGCACCCCGCTGCAAGAACAGGAAAGCATCATCGGCCGTATCAAACCCACGGGCGCGCCCATGGACGGCCAGCATGAAACCCAGGTCCCGGACTACAGCAAGGACCCGGAAGGCAAGTTGACCAAGCTCGATGCCCACATCCGCCTGGCCAACCCGCGCACCCCGCAGACCCAGGCCAACCTGATCCTGCGGCGGCCGTTCAACTACTCCAACGGCGTCAACAAAAACGGTCAACTGGACATGGGCTTGTTGTTCATCTGCTACCAGGCTGACCTGGAGAAAGGCTTTATCAGCGTGCAAACCCGACTCAACGGCGAGCCGCTGGAGGAGTACCTCAAGCCCGTGGGTGGCGGGTATTTCTTCACGTTGCCCGGGGTCACCGGCCCTAAGGATTTCATCGGGCGCACGCTGCTCGCGGCAACGCACTCTCAAAATCCTGCCAAGACCTAAAACACACCAGAGCGGAATGTCTCCCATGAAGAAGTCGTCTATCGCGTTGTTGTTACTCAGCCTTTCGCCACTGGCAAGCTTCGCCGCTACTGCGCCGTTGGACCTGGTGGGCCCGGTGTCGGATTACAAGATCTACGTCACCGAAGAAATCGGCGAACTGGTCACCCAGACCCAGGCGTTCACCGACGCCATCAATAAGGGCGACCTGGCCACGGCCAAGAAGCTCTATGCGCCGACTCGCGTACATTATGAGTCCATTGAGCCGATCGCCGAGCTGTTCAGCGACCTCGACGCCTCCATCGACTCCCGTGTGGACGACCATGAAAAAGGCGTGACGGCCGAAGACTTCACCGGCTTTCACCGCATTGAATACGCGCTGTTCTCGCAGAACTCGACCCAGGGCCTGCAAGCGCTGACCGCCAAGCTCAACGCCGATGTGAATGACCTCAAGACCCGCGTCGATGGCCTGACTTTCCCGCCGGAGAAAGTCGTCGGTGGTGCTGCTGCGTTGCTCGAAGAAGTCGCGGCCACCAAGATCTCCGGTGAAGAAGACCGTTACAGCCATACCGACCTGTACGACTTCCAGGGCAACATCGACGGCGCGAAAAAAATCGTCGAGCTGTTTCGTGGCCAGATCGGGCAGCAAGACCAGGCCTTCCTGGCCAAGGTCGACAAAAACTTTGCCAGCGTCGACAAGATCCTGGCCAAGTATAAAACCAAGGATGGCGGCTTCCAGACCTATGACAAGGTCAAGGACAACGACCGCAAGGCCCTGGTCGGCCCGGTCAATACCCTGGCCGAAGACCTCTCGACCCTGCGTGGCAAGCTGGGTTTGAACTAACGGCCGCGCACAAAAAAACACCCAGTCCCTGTCCAAGGGCCCGGGTGTTTTTTTGCCGATAAGTTGCTCGGCTAGAGAATGCGGTACAGCAAGCGCTCGATCCGCACCCGGCTGACACGCCGCAGGAATTTGCCGACAGCGGGCGGGTAATCCACCAGTGTCTGCAATTGCTGGTAACCCTGGATACGCGTGGTGTGCTGGAAAATATTCGCAAGCTCGGCGCTTCGCGGCTCCAGCCATTGGCCTTGAGGGTCGTCGATCAGCAAGCCGTTTTCCAGGTCGAGGCGAAACGCCCGAGGGTTGAGGTTGTTGCCGGTGAGCAAGGTGTAGCGCTCATCCACCCACATGCCCTTGAGG
>NZ_WKCD01000167.1:0-12019 GCF_021606625.1 Pseudomonas sp. PA-4-8C | reverse complement strand
GTCCCAAGAGCTGGCTTTGGAAGGCACCCTCCGCTCCGGGCCCCTTGAATCTGCCGCCCCCCCTGGCGCCTTGCCCGCCCGCCATATACCGCTGGGGTTGGACCGCTTGCTGCACCCGGAACTCTGGGGCGCTCTGTTACACACCGAATTCCCGGAATTCTCGGCCACCATGTTCCAGCCGGTGGGCGGCATGGACCGTATCACCGAGGCCTTCTACCGACGCGTGCAGGAGCAGGTGCAACTGGGCGCCCAGGTGCGGCAGATCCGCCAGCTGGAGGACGGCGTGGCGGTGACCTACCACGACCAGCACAGTGGCCGTGAACAGGTGGTGCGTGCCGACTTTCTGGTCTCCACCGTGCCGCTGCCCCTGCTGGCCAAGCTCGATACGGACTTCAGCGCACCGGTCAAGGCGGCCCTGCTCAGCACTCGCAGCGACCAGGCGACCAAGGTGGCCTGGCAATCGCCGCGCTTTTGGGAGACCGACTACCGCACCTATGGCGGCCTGTCGTGGATCGAACACCCGGCGCGCCTGCTGTGGTACCCCAGCAACGACCTCAACACCCGCGAAGGCGTGCTGGTGGCCGGTTACGTGACGGGCGAGGGCGCCGACGTGTTTGGCGCCCAACCGCTCGATCAGCAGTACGCCGCCTCTCGACACGCCGTGGAGCTGTTGCATCCAGGTTATTCCAGGCATTTGCGTAATCCACTGGCGGTGTCCTGGGAGCAGATCCCCTACAGCGAAGGCCCGTGGTTGCAACGCGAACATTTCCCAGCCCAGGCCCACGCCTTGCTTGAACAGCCCCATGGCCGCGTGTATTTCGCCGGCGACGGCCTGGTGCAAAGCGGCGTGGGCATCTGGCAGGAATCGGCAGCCAACTCGGCGCGCCATGTGGTCGCGCAACTGGCCGAGCGCATCACCCAACAACACCAACTCGCGGCGTTGGCCGCATCCTGAGGAGCCACACCATGAGCGACAGCATCCAACGCACCAGCGTCGGTGAATTCCCCATCTCGCAAACCGTCACCGTGCCGGCCTCAGCCAGCCTGGTATTTGTCAGCGGCACGCTGCCGGACCCCGCCGACCCGAGGGTGCCTGGGGTGTATGGCGACACCGAGGTGCAGAGCGTTTCAGTGTTCAACAAACTGCGCCAGATCCTGCGCCAACACGACCTGGACTTGGGCGACATCGTACAGTTACGGGTGTTTCTGGTCGGCGCCGAAGAGACCGGTGGCAAGCTGGATTTTGCCGGGTTGCAGCGCGGCTATACCCAGTTCTTTGGCACACCCGAACAGCCAAACAAACCGGCGCGTACCGCATTGCAAGTAGTGGCGTTGCCGTTGCCGGGGGCGTTGGTGGAGGTGGAGGCAATTGCGGCCAGGGCGGTGTAAGTACGCTCCGCGTGGGAACGATCATCATGGCAGAGCTTCACCCTATTGCTGCAACAGCAATGCCCGCTGCTTGAGCCTGCGTTTCTGCGCAAACGGCAAGCTCTCATCATCCCCATACGGCGCGCTATACCAGTTGCCGTAGCTCGGGTTGGGCAGCAGGAACCAACGCTGGCCTAGCCAATTCACATAGGGTTCGACGGCCTTGCGTTGTGCATCCAGGGTGTTGTGTTCGGCTTGCACGAAATCTCCCAGCGAGTCACCGGCCATCAACAACACGCGGGCTTGGCTGGCGACCCACTGGCGACGGCAATTCTTGCCATAGCCTGCGCTTTCGCAGTGGCCGGTAGGCGTGCTGGCCGCCAGGATCTGTGCGTCGCTCTCTATCGGAAAGCCGCGCAAACGCAGGTTTTCAGCGGTGGCCGCGACCTGGCTGTGTTCACGGTTGGTGAGGTAATACACCTTGATCCCTTTTTGCCTGGCCGCTTGCAGGAACGCCACGGAACCCGGCAGCGCCTGAGCCTTGGCCTGCTCGACCCAGGTATTCCAGCGATCGTAGGAATAGACCTGATTGTTGATGATGTCGCGAGCGTTGAGCGGCACGTTGTCCAACAGGGTCTCGTCGATATCCACGATCACCGCCGGCGGCAGACCGGTCAGCTTGCGCGCAGGCAAAGGCAGTGCGTCCCAGTTGGGGTCGGCCAGCGCTATATCGAGTTGGCGGGTAGCGTTGGCGAAGAGCTGGCGGTAGATCAGCTCGTGTTCGATGGACGTCTGGGTCCAGAGCACTGCATCGAGTTGGTCGTTGGCCGGGGTTGTTTGCTGGCAGCCTGCCAGGGCTGTGGTCAACAGGCAGGCACTGGCAAGGAATAGGTTACGCATGGGCAAATCTCGCAGAGGGTAGGCGCGTGGCCAGCACAGTAGCGCAATCACCCGCACAATCAAGGCGTACACACCAGTGCCTGGCGCTCGTAGTTCAGCGCCTTGTTCTGCGGTGGCAATGTATAGGCGGCACGACAATGCTGCTCACCCCACTTGATGATCAGCGTGCCCTGATCCTCTTCCACCAGCGCCAGGGCATTACCATTGGGATCTGCAATCGCCAACTGCTTGCCATTGGCGTCTTCCAGTGAGGCACCAAACGACAGCGGTTGATGCTGTGCATCAAACAACTCAAACAACACCCGCCGTCCGGTAGTGCCACTGTAATGCGCCACCACGATGGCGCCACGGCGCGGCACCAGTTGCTGGGTGGCGTTGGTGATTTCCACGTCGCCACCCAGATCGCGAGTGTCCAGGCTGATCCAGTTGACCCGGTAGGGTTGCGCAGTGGGCACCACCGCATAGCCGTTGTAACCGGTTTCCACCCCGCTGTAGCTGCTGATCTTGGCCCCAGAGACGCCTGGTATTTCGGCCAGGGCGAAGGTCTCGCTGACCGTCTGCCCCAGGTTGACGCCACCCGCATGAGCCACCACGGAGCCTGCGAGGTTGAAGTTTTGTGAGTTGTAGCCCTGGCCCTGGCTGTAACCGAGGCTGACGTCTGCCACGGCGGTGCGACTGTTGATGTTCACCGAGCCTGAGTCGCCGCTGGTGTCACTGTGGCCGGCCTGCACCGAATAGAAAGTGTCGCTGGTGTCGGCCACGTAGCCATTGATGCCCGCTTGGGTGGTGGTGTCACCGCGTTGGTGGCTGGTGGTGACAAACGCCCGTGGCGCGCGGGCCTGACTGCCCAGCGGGAAAGACACCGACAGGTTCACCTGCGTGTCGCTGCTCGGCTCGCCCCAGGTGACGATCTGCTTGGTGCGCGTCACGCCAAGGTTGTAGCTCAGATCGCCCCAGTTGCCGGTGTAGCCCGCGGAAAAGCTCTGGGAACCGCCGCGATTCCAGTAGCGTTGGTCGCTGGCGTTCACATACAGGCTGCCAAATTCGCTGTTGCGCCCGAGGCTCTGGTTGATGGTCAGGTCGGTGCGGGTTTTCGAGTGACCGGTGCGTACGCGCAGGTCTTCGCTGCTGTCTTCCACATGGTCGGTGAGGGTGCGATAGCCCTCGGTAGAGTAACGGTAGGCGGCCAGGGTGAAGTTGGTATCGGTGCCGGCAAAGGTCTTGGCGTACAAGGCGCGCACGCTGCTGCCCTGGGACGTACGCCCCTGAGCCTTGCTGGACGAGTGGGTGGTATCCAGGGAGAACGCACCGAAGGCAGTGTTCCTGCCGGCGCCGATCGACAGCGCGCTGTAGTCCTCACTGGCTTGCACACCGACAATCCCACTGAGGTTGCTGGTCAAGCCATAGGCCAGCGTACCGCTGAGAAAGCGCGGGGAGGCCAGGCCATCGGCATTGCTTTTGAACGTGCCCGCCGAGACGCTGTATTTCACCTGGCCTTCGCGCACCATGATCGGCAGGCTGGAGAACGCCTGCATCGTCACCCGCCGCGTACCGTCGGCTTCGATCACGGTGATTTGCAGGTCACCGTTGGAGCCGCTGGGGTAGATATCGTTGATCTCGAATGGCCCCGGCGCGACGTTGGCGGTATAGAGGATGTAGTCGTTCTGGCGGATTTCCACCGTCGCGTTGGTCTGCGCCACTCCACGGATTACGGGTGCATAGCCGCGCTCGCTGTCGGCGCGCATGCCATCATCCGAGGCGAGCTTGACCCCGCGATAGCGCACGCTGTCGAACAGGTCGGTGTCGGAGAAAATCTCACCGGCGCTGAACTGGCCCTTGATCGCGGTGACGTCATGCTGCAAGTAAGTGCGGTTGCTGGTAAAGGTGTTCGAGCGATCGGTGCCGCCGCTCAGGTTCGACTCGTTGCGCAGGCGCCAGGCCCCCAGGTTGATGCCGTTGCGCAGGCCCAGGTTATTGGCGATGCGGGTCTTGTAGTCGCCGGCGGTGCGGCTGCTGTTGAGCTGGTAGTTGATGAAGGCGGCGGACACACCGTCGTCCCACAACTGTGGGTCGACATACCCGCGCAGGCCGCGCTGCATCGCTACCTGCGGAATACTCGCGAGCAGGCGCAGGCGGCTGCTGTCGTAGCGCACGCTGGCGTCTTCGATCATGTCGGCAAGGGCGTAGCAGTCCTGCGGCTGCTGCGGGTCAAGTTTGCCCTCGGCCTGCAATCGGTGCAGGTCGATACCCAGTTGCTTGAGCAGGTCGAGGGTCAGGCAGGCTTCGACGCGGCCGTTTTTAGGGTTGCGCTTGAAGTCGATATCACGCCGGCCCACCAGCACTTCGTTGCTGTACAAATCGACGCGGTAATTGCCCGGCAGCACGCTGTTGGCCGAGAGCAATTGCTGCAGGTCCACCGGCGACTGCGAGCCTTGCAGGAAGGTGGTGTTGAAGGTTTGCGCAGCGTCATCGGCCATGGCCAGGCTGGGCAAGCTGGCAGTAATCGCCAGCGACAGCGTCTTCAACTTCAGTACGCCACGTGCGGGCCTGTTGCTGGAAAGAAAAGACATGCGAAGACCTATGACATCCCTGATTGACGGACAGCCGGGCACGCAAACACGCACGCGAAGTGAGCCTGTGGGTTAGCGAAAGTGCTTAGGGGTTGAGGCGCGATTCAGTCGCATGCGCCGGTAGCGCAGTGCCGCTGGTCAGCGGCGCGCTGTAGTGATTCTGCGCGCCGTAGTCATTGATGCTGGAAAACGACAACTGCACCGGCCCACTGGCAACTGGAGCACTGAGCGCAAACTGTTTTTGCTCGCCGGGCGCAATCATGGTGGAGTCGCTGGCCAAGACCGCCTGCACTTTGATGTCGGCCATGGACACGTGGTACAACGTCGGGTTTTTCACCTGCAACAGGGTTTGGCTGCCGTGTTTGGCCAGCGTCCATTCAAGCTGCGCAGGGGCTTGCAGCGCGCTGCCGGTAAGACCGGCAGGGCGGTAGAAAATCTTGATGCGTTGGCGGATGGCCAACTGCAAGGTGTTCTCGGCCTCGCTGGCCTTGGGGATTTCCTGCACATTGAGCCACACCACCGACTCGCGGTCCGTGGGCATGCCGGTGCCTTCATACAGAATGCGCAGCAGTTGTTGTTCCTTGGCGAATACCCGTGCCAGTGGCGGGGTGACGGCAAACGGCGCGCGGCTGGCGCTGGCGTCATTCATGTCGACCCAGGATTGAATCAATACATCCTGGTTACCATTACGCACGGTAATGTTGGCTTCCTTGTGGTCACCGTCAAACACGATACGGGTGGCATTCAATGAAATGCTGGCGGCGGCCTGGGTAGCCATGAGCAAGCCCAGCAGCCCCAGACATGCGGCGATAGAACGAGGCGGCATGACGGTTATCCGGTGTAATCAGAAGACAATGGCGAGGCCGCAAGGCCTCGCGCGTTCGGTGCCCGGGGCGCCGAATTATTCGTATTGCAGGATGAACGGCAGGGTGGCGTCACCGCGACCGGCGGTCGACGAACCCGCCGCTGCGGTAGTGACGTAGGCGGCCGCGAAGCTCAGGGTGGCGTCGCCGCCTTCAGTGCCAGCACCGTGCATGGTGCTTTCAATACGTGCGGTGCTTGGCGAGCTGAGGTCAATCAGACCGCCCTTGCTGTCGAGCAGGGCAATACCGACGTTTTGTGCAGTGGCCGAACCCGGGTTCAGGGCCAGTACTTTTTTGCCGGTGACCAGGCCCGAACCGCCGTTGTTGGCGTCAAAGATCATGGCGACCTTGGTGCCCTGGTTGCAGTTGACGTTCAGGTTGAAGTCTTTGGCGGTCACACGACCTGCGGTTGGGTTTTCCGCGGTGCCCATGTCCTTGATCGAAACGTTGCCCATGTCCACCGAAATGGTGCGGTCGGAGTTGGCGCCGTCCACCGAGCACGCGTCGTTGTTGATCACGCCGGTGAAGGTGATTTTGCCGCTGCCGCCCAGGGTTGGCGTAGGAGCAGGATCCACGGCAAATGCACTGCCGGAAGCGGCGATAATGGCCGAGGCGATCACAGCCAGGGAAAACTTCTTCATGATGATGTCCGTAAGTGTTAGTTGAAAAGTTTGCTGTTGTTGAACTGCGAGCAAAGAGTAGGCGACGAGGCGGCGGGAGCGAATAAGACGATTCTTATAAGCGCTGGGGTGGGCAGGTTATTTGTGCTGTTGCAGCGGTGAACGGCTTGAAAATAAAGGGCAAAGCCATTGTCCAGGAATGGCTTGCAAGTTATGCGTTAGTTGAAGATGTTACGTTCCAGGCAATAAGCAAGTAGGTCCTGGTCGCTGCTGACTTCAAGTTTGCGCATGGCCGATATCTTTTGTGCGCTGATGGTCTTTGAACTTCGGTTCTGGCGGCGCGCAATGTCACTCACGCTCATGCCGGAAATAAACAGGCGCAGGATCTCGAACTCTTTGGGCGACAAACTGGTAAAGCGCTCGTCAATTGCCGTGAGGGTCTCTATTACCGAGGTCTTTGGCGGCTCCAGGCTGCGATAGTCGCTGTCCTGGGCGATCGCCTTGAGTGCCAGTTGAATCTCGGTATGCAACTGGCTTTTCTGGATGATGCCGACCACGCCCAGCTCTTGCAGGCGGGTGAGGATCAGGTGGTTGGAGATCATGGTCAGGATCAGGATCTGTACCTGCGGGAAGTGTCGTTTCAGGTACTCCACCAGCTTCAGGCCATCGCCATAAGGCGAGTCGCCTGGCATGTTGTAGTCAGTAATCACGATGTCAGCGCCTTGATGCTGCAACAGCTCGATCAGGCCGGCCGAACACACGGCCTCGCCGACGACTTGAAAACGCATGTCACGCTCTACCAGTTCGCGAACGCCAAGCAACACGATCGGGTGATCGTCCGCGATTACCACGTTGAATTTTTTCATAAAGGGCCGTCCGTAGTGCCAGTTCAAGTGAGTGAAGAGTGCCCGGGCTGGAGAGTCTCCAGAACGGCCGACAGACGCTGCATCACAGTCTTCACCTTGAGCTCAAGCGTTGTGTCGAGGCTGCCCCGGTTAAGTGCGCTTTCCAGTTCGATGCAGGCCTGGGCCAGGCTGAGCGCCTGCACTGCGCCCAGGGCCCCAGCGATCGAGTGCAGCAATTGGCCGAGGCCGCGGGCATCACGCTGGACCAGTGCCACGCCGATGCGCTGCACATCCTGCTGCACGCTGCTGATGAACAGCGGGCGCATCTTGTCCGACAGTTGCACGCGGTCGTCGAATACCTGGGCGTCAGGCTCAACCGGCGACTTGATCTTGCACAGTTTGATCAACTGGTCGCGCAGGGTCTGCAGGCTCAAGGGCTTGACGATCCAGGCGTTCATGCCCACTGCCAGGCAACGTACGCCTTCCTCGCGCATTGCATTGGCAGTCACGCCGACAATCGGCAACTGTGGATCATGCTCACGCAAGGTCCTGGCCAGTTCATAGCCATTCATCAACGGCATATTCACGTCGGTCAGCACCAGGTCGAAGGCCTCCGGTTGCCATAACTGCAACGCCTGTTCACCGTTGGCAGCCAGGCTCACCGAGCAACCGAGCGCCTCCAGTTGCTCCTTGATGATCGCCTGGTTGACCGGGTTGTCCTCGGCCACCAGGATGCGCAGCTCCAGCCGCCCGGCGCTTTGTGGCCGGGTCGCCGTGGGTTGCTCGTGCCTGCCGTGCTGCGCCAGTGATACGGTGGCGGCGATGGTGCGTATGTCGTGCATATCCACCACCCAGCCTTGCGCCGTGTGCAGCGGCGGGCTGTGCGCACCGGGCAGGCAGAGCACACGTTGGCCGGCCCATGGCTTGGGGGGCTCGCCAGGTAACAGATCTACCAGTACCGCGTGGTGACTGTCTTTGTCCTGGGGGGGCGCGGCCCGGGCGGCGGTGATGCCCAAGCGGTTGAGCCAGTCACTCATTGCCTGCGCCAGTTCGCGTACCGGTGCCTGCACGTACACCGGCGTCGGGCTGGGTTCGATCAGCGGCAGGTTGGTCAGTGCGCCACAACACAGTGGCAAGCGCATTTTCAGGGTAAAGCTGCTGCCCAGTCCGGGCTCGCTGACCACGCGGATTTCGCCGTCCATCATCTGCGCCAGCCATCGGCAGATCGGCAGGCCCAGCCCGGTGCCGCCTTCGCTGGCGGTGTCCGGTGCCTGGTAGAACAGATCGAAGAGCTTGGCCTGCTGCGCCTCGGCAATGCCAACGCCGGAATCGGTGACTTGCCATTCCAGGTCGACATTATTGGCGTCGCTGCCCACCACCCTGGCACGAATCACCACGCACCCAAAGTCGGTGAACTTGATGGCGTTGCTCACCAGGTTATTGAGGACCTGGCGGATGCGCATCGGGTCGCCCATCAGGCAGTTCGGCAACTGCGGGTCGATGCAACTGTAAAGCTGCAACCCCTTGCGCCGGGCGAAGGCGGCGTAGGTGTGCAAGGTATCTTCGAGCATGTCCAGCGGGCAGAAATCCACGGCTTCTATCGCCATTTGCCCGGACTCGATCTTCGAGACATCCAACACATCACTGATCAGTTGGAACAGTGTGGCGGACGAACGCTGGATGGTGTGCAGGTACGTTTTCTGGTGCGGGTCGAGGTCGGTCAGGCCGAGCAATTCGAGGGTGCCGAGCACGCCATAAAGCGGCGTGCGGATCTCATGGCTCATGGTTGCCAGGAACAGCGTCTTGGCCTCGCTGGCCGCATCGGCGGCATGACGTGCCTCTTCCAGGGCCTGGGCGTCTTCGATGTGCCGGGTGATATCGTTGAATGCATACAGGCGTACGTCTTGAGCCTGATAGCGGGTCGACACAAAGCCGATCTGCAGGTGCCGGCCTTCGATCTCCAAGTGCGTCTCACCGCTCTCGGCGCCATCTTGCTTACCGGCCATTGCCTCCACCAGGCGTGAGGTGCCCGGCCATTGCTGGGCGCGCTGGTTCTCGATCAATACCCTGCCATCGCTGCGTCGCACCACGCATAACCCAGTGGGTGCGGTGTCGATGATCACGCGGCTGAACGCCACGCTTTCGGCGATGCGTTCGTGGGCCAGTTGTGCTGGGGTGATCACCTGGCGTCGATACCATCGGCTGCCAGCCCAACCCAGTGTAATCAGGCTGAACAGCAGCAACGCCATGGTGCTCAACGGCCACAATGCGGAGTGAAAGAAGTGCGAGTAGTTCAGGCCATAGACCGCGCTCCAGGGCTGGTCGCCGGCCTCGGTGACCTTGAATTCAAAGCCGTCGGCCGTGAAATGCACACCATCGCTGAGCTGCGCCTGGGTGGTTGGCCCAATCAACCGGTTGCCGTCAGGGCCAATCAGGGTAAAGCGATCAAACGCCGAGTGATTCAGCGCGCGCTGTACATCGTCGACCTGCGACACGTCGAGCAGGGTGCCGATCACAGCCTGGCCCTGGGCGTCGAGTGGCAGGCCGATGTAGGCCAGTAAATGCTCGGGTTCGGGGCCGGCCTGCCAATACACCCGATTCTGCTCCAGTGGCTGCGGCGCCTGTGCAAGGATTTGCTGCACGGCGTTGACCCGGGCCACCGGGTTGTCGGTATCCTCGGGGTTTTCCCGGTGCTGATAGCCCACGGACGGAATGGTGATGGCGTAGTCGGCCTGGCGATTGAGCAGGAAGGTTTGCGGCGCCTCGTACGGCGACGAGGACCAGAAGGCGCTGTAGTAGCTGGTCAAGTGCGCACCCAGGGCAAAAATCGGCGGCCTGGCGGCGGTGCTGATCTGCTGTTCATCGAACTTGACGCTGAAGGGCACCGAAAACGAATACTTCTGGCCTTCGTACAGCGTGCGACGGTTGTCGACCATGCGGCTTTTGAGGATGACCTGCACGTTGGTGGCGTGCAGCAGTTCGGCCTGGATGCCGGGGTGTGTCAGGCTCTTGAGGTAGGTTTGCTGTTCTGCGAGGTTTTCCATCAGCCGCGCAAAGTGAAAGCGCATCGCGCTGTAGCGAATTTCGACGCCCCGGTGCAGAGACCAGTAATTGGTCAGCATCAGCAGCAACGCGATTCCCATCAACACCATCAAGCCTTTGTTCAGGCGCAATGAGCTGCGGGTAAAGGCTTCGAGAATCGCGTTATTGTGCTTCATCAGGGGTTTCCGCAGGCGCAGGATAAATCGGCACTGGATGGAGCTTACTCCTTATGATCGTGGCCGCCAGCTAGTGAGATGTCGCGGGGCCATCATTGTTCAGTAGTTGCTGAAATTGGTCCGAAGACACTGCGTGAGAGATCAGGAAACCCTGCACCTGATTGCAGTCGATTTTGCGCAGCAGCGCCAATTGCTGCGGGGTCTCCACGCCCTCGGCAACCACCGTCAGACCCAACTTGCGGCCCAGCGCGATAATGCTCGCCAATGCCTGGGCGATGCCTTCGTTGTCGTGGCTGCCCTGCACCAGTGCCTGGTCGATCTTCAGTTCGGTAAAGGGCGTGGACACCAGATTGAGGTAGGAGCTGTAGCCCTTGCCGAAATCATCCTGGGACAAACCGAACCCCTTGATCCGCAATCGGCAGGCGCCGGCGTAGAAATTGCTGATGTCCTGCGGCACCGAACATTCCATCAACTCGAAGCAGATCATTCCCGGGATACCATCGTGGTGCAGCACGAACTCCAGCAAACGGTCGGCCAGGTCATGGCTGTTGAGCAAGTGGGTCGGCAGGTTGATCGACACCGGAATTTCATAGCCGCGCTGGCGCCAGTGTTCCTGGGCGTGGATCGCTTGCTTGAGCACCAGCCACAACAGCCGCTCCTCCAGTTCGAACGCCTTGATTGCCGGCAGGAACGCGGCAGGCAGCATCACGCCTTGTTCGGGGTGCATCCAGCGCACCAGGGCTTCGGCGGCGACGATACGGCCGTTGGCCAGGGATTTTTTCGGCTGGAACCAGGCCTGGAACTGGCCGCTGCTCATGGCCTGCACCAGCGTGTGACGGTCGATGTCCATGTGCTCGGGCAGTTCGGGGGTAGGCGTGCGCACCCTGTTCCTGAGTTGGTTGACCAGGGTGCGTAAGGCTTCGGCGTTCACGGGCTTGGAAATCAGGCCAAGCACTTCCACATCGAGGTTTTTCGCCACCAGGCTGGCCGCCATCAGCATGCGCCTCGACGCCGCACTCATGATTGCCAGCGCCGGCTTGCAGCGCAGGCTGGCCAGGCACTGGATAAACTGCACGCCGTCCATGCCGGGCATCAGCAGGTCGGTCAGTACCAGGTCGAAGTCCCGCTGGCGCAGGCGCTCCAGCGCTTCTTTGCCATCCTCGGCGGTTTCGAGCAGGAAGTCTCCCAACTCGCTGAGCAAGTTCTGCAGGTAGATATGCTGCAGGGGATGGTCCTCGACAATCAAAATACTAAGGGGCTTCATGGGTGATCCGTGCATAAGGCGCCAGGGAGTTGAATAGAGCCCGCAACGCAAAGGGTTTGACCAGGCAATGGTTCATGCCGGCGGCCAGGCACAGGTCGGCCTCGCCGCGCATGGCGTTGGCGGTGGCCCCAATAATCGGCAACGTGCAGCCCTGGCGCCGCAGTTCACGCGCCAGTTCATAGCCGTTGATATGGGGCATGTTCACATCCGTCAACACCACGTCGAAGTTGCCGGCGGTGTGGAGCTGCAACGCTTGCTGACCGTCGGCCGCCAGCTCCACGGTGCAGCCGAGTTCTTCCAGTTGATCACGCAAAATCAGCTGGTTGATGATGTTGTCCTCGGCCACCAGCAGGTGCAGGTTGAGTTTGTTC
>NZ_WKCD01000166.1:0-12033 GCF_021606625.1 Pseudomonas sp. PA-4-8C | reverse complement strand
GAGCGAGCTTGCTCGCGAAAAACTCACAGGCGCCGCGTTTATTCAGGAAACACGCGTTATCGTTGACGTTTTTCGCGAGCAAGCTCGCTCCTACAGAGGGCGATGTATCGGGCTTTGTCTGCTGGGCGCTTGATGGCTCGGGTAGCGTGGTCTCGTTCACCTCGTTGCTGTAGTCCTATGCTGATCCGACCCGCACCGCTGCACTTTTTTCCATTTTGCTGATCTACCCCTGTCCCGGCCACCCGACTCCCGTAGGTGGCCAACAGAATCAGACCCGGTGCCGATGGATCGAACGTCAACTGTTTTTACCTCCCGATGGCCGCTGCTGCTTGCTGCGGTTTTCGCGCTCTGCGCAACAGGTTGCAGCCAACAACAGGGCCGCGATATCGCCAGGCAGTTCAGCGATGGCAAGCCTGATGAGTTCTTCCAGACCAGCGTCGACCGCATGGCCACACTCGGCATGCGCGACAACCTGCAAAGCCTCTACTTGCTGATGAGCAAGCTCTACCTGCGCAACCCCAACCAGTGGCGTCAATCGGGCTACCCGGATGCGGTGACCGCCGCCCGGCAAATCCGCCAGGCCATCGAAAATCGCCAACCCTTGCCCGCACTGGGTGACCGGCGTGACCTGGCTGCCCTGAGTTATTCCTTGAGCCCTGACTTTCGCGGCGACCGCGTCGGCGCGTTTATCTACGCGATTGGCAGTATGCTCGTGACCGCCCACGGTGGGCGCACGCAGTTTTATGTGACTGACTCGATCAACCCGCAGTTTGTCAGCAACGCCGCGCGCAATATCGAAAAGGCCACTTGGTTGCTCAGCCAGCGTCAGGATGCCAATGGTGTGTTGCTGTTGTTTTCCAATGAAATATCGGAGGAGGGCAGTAACCTCAGTTTTGCCGTTGAGTTCGGCAAGATCGTCGCGCGTTTGGACCTGCTTACCCAAATCCTCGATGAGCGCTACCGGCGCATTGGCCTCAATTACGCACAAAGCCTGTTGCTGATGAATTTCCTGCCGGTGCAATAAGGCCCATCGCATCGACCAATCGGTGCGGTGTTTCCCTTTCCGCTGTAGGAAGCGGCCTATCTTGCCTCTCGCGGCTTGAAACGCTTGCCTGCGGGCAATAGCCTCGGATTTTTCTTAAACACGAGGCCCTCCCTTGGGTAAACGAAAAACGGTTTGGCCCACGGATCGCGAAATACGCTTGCGGTTTATCCTCTATGCGGTGATTGACGCCGCGACGGCCCAGGGCGTATCTGCCGAGATATTGCTGCCGGCGCATAAGTTATTGCGTGACTCGCCCACGGAAGCCCAGTTGCGCGACACCTTGGGGGACATTCTCGCCACTGACGAAATGTATGGCTTTCGCTTTGCGCCGGGGTCGGATGCAGATGATCTGCTGCGGGCATTGTCGGCGCCCGATGGCTGAACCTGCCACCGGGTTCGCCGCTGTTTTTAAATCGTCCTTGTCCTTCATTAAGGAGTGACCTGAGGGGCGTGCCTGCCTTCCCATCACTGTTCGCGTGGTGGGCTTGGCCTGGCACGTTCCCGGATTCCAAGGACCTGCCCCCAATGCTGCTGCGCCACCCCCCGTTTATTTTTGCCGCCTTGACCCTCAGTTCGCTGGTACAGGCCGAAGGCCTGCAATTGGCGCCGGTTGAAGTCACCACGGCCGAGGCCAGCGCCGCAGAAATCGCCCAGGCGCAGCTCAAAAGCGTGCCCGGTGGCACCAATTACATCGATATGAACAACGTGCAGCAGGGACGGGTCAGCACCAACGAGGATGTCTTCAAATACCAGGCCGGTGTGTACGCCAAGGCGGCCAATAACGAAGGGGTGAAGGTGTCCATTCGTGGCTCGGGCCTCAACCGCGCCCCCGGTGCCCACGCCTCCGGCCTGTATGAAATGTTCGACGGTCTGCCGCTTACCGGCCCAGGTGGTACGCCTTATGAGCTGAAGGACCCGCTGTGGCAAAGCCGGGTAGAGGTGCTGCGTGGCGCCAACGGGTTCGATCAGGGTGCATTGGCCTTGGGCGGTGCGGTCAATTACGTCACCCGCACCGGCTTGGACGCACCCAAGCTGCAAGTGCGCTATGAGGTCGGCAGTCGCGGCTATGCCCAGCGTGAAGTCAGTTCGGGGCAAGTGCTGGGGGACGCCGACTATTACATCAGCCTCACCGATTCGGAGTCCGACGGTTATCAGCACCAAAGCGCTGGTACCGGCAAGGGCATCGCTGCCAATTTCGGCTACCGCTTTAACCCGGACCTGGAAACGCGCTTCTATTTGCGTTATCGCGAAACCACCAACGATTCTCCCGGCAGGCTCACGCGTGACCAGATCAGCCATGATCCGCGTGCCGCCAACAGCCTCAATGCCGCCCGCGACTCAAAACGCCTGCAACCGGGCTCCACCTGGATCGCCAACAAGACCACCTTGCGCTTGGACGATAATTCACGGGTCGAGGTCGGGCTGGCTTACCACGATTACCCTATGGACCTGCGCGAAGGCACCAACCGCCTCAAAGTTGCCTACACCGATATCAGCGGCACCCTGAATTACATCCGCCAGGACAGCCTGTTCGGCCACGCGAGTACTACCACTCTCGGCCTGCGTACCACCCAGGCGATGCCGAACAATGGCGCGTCGGAATACGTGCGCATCCCTGTGGGCAATACCGCCATTTATGCCCCCGGCACCAAAACCCGCGACTACAGCTACCTGGGCTCCGACACCGTGCTGCATGTAGGCAACGAACTGGAACTGGTTGAGGATCTATGGCTGACCACCGGCCTTGCCGCGATCTACACGCGCCGCGAAACCCAGGTCACTTACCCCGACGGCCAGGCGCCGCTCAGTCAGCATGACTGGGATTACGCGCCGCGCATTGGCCTGCGTTACGACTTCACCCCGCAGTTGCAGGTCTACGGCAACCTGAGCCGCTCGGTAGAGCCACCGCATGCGTGGTCGATGATCTGGGGTTCCAACAAATACTTCGGGCCGGGCAGTGGGGCGGCCACGGGGTTGCAGCGCGAAGGCGTAAAGCTGCGTAATCAGACCTCCACCACCCTGGAAATCGGCGGGCGCGGTGAAGCCTGGCTCGGCCAATGGGATCTGGCGCTCTATCGCTCGGAGGTTCGCCACGAGCTGCTATCCGTGGAGACCCAGGCGCAGACCGCCACCAGCAACGCCATCATCGCCGAATCCAACGCCAGCCCCACCGTGCACCAGGGGGTGGAACTGAGCCTGCTCAGCCCGCTGTGGGACGGCGGGCGCAGCGGTAAGCTCGATCTGCGCCAGGCCTACACTTTCAGCGACTTCCATTACCGCGACGACGACCGTTTCGGCGACAACACCTTGCCCGGCATTCCCAAGCACTATTACCAGGCGCAACTGCGCTACAGCCACCCGACGGGTTTCTACACCAGCCTCAACACCGAGCATGCCTCACGGGTGGCGGTGGACTACGCCAATTCCTACTACGCGGCGGCCTACACCACCTTTGGCGCCACCTTCGGCTACGACGCGCCCAAGCAGGACTGGCAAGCCTGGGTCGACCTGCGCAACCTCACCAACCGCCGCTACGCCAACACCGTCACGCCGGGCTACGACGACAAAGGCATGGACGCTGCACGCTCCACCCCCGCTGATGGGCGTGGTATCTACACCGGCGTTTCCTGGAGTTGGCGTTAAATCAGCCTTCGTGCTGGCGCAGGCGCTTGTACAGGGTGTTGCGGCTCACCCCCAGCTCTCGCGCCAGGTGGGAAATATTCCCGCCCACGGCTTCCAGGCGCTGGCTCAGGTCAAGGTGTTCATCCAGGTGTTCGGGTTTGGACTGCGGCACCGTCGCCTGCAAATCCACGAAAAAATCATCGGGCAGGTGCTCTGCGCGGATCGGCTGCTCTTCGGCCATTGCCAACGCTACCTGCAACACGCTGCTCACCTGGCGTAAATTCCCCGGCCACGGGTGTTGCTCGAATAGCCTCAGCACCTCGGCGCTCAGCCCGGCCCATTGCGTCGGCTCGCGGTGTTGCTGCCACAGTTGCTGGAACAGCGCCTGCTTGTCGGTACGCTCGCGCAATGGCGGCAGTTCCAGGGTCAGGCCGCCGATGCGGTAGTACAAGTCCTCGCGAAAGCGTCCGGCCTGCACCAGCTCGCGCAGTGCGCGGTTGGTCGCCGAGATGATGCGCAAGTCCACTGGGAACACCTCGCTGCTGCCCACCGGCTGCACACAGCGTTCTTGCAGCACCCGTAACAGACGGGCTTGGGTGGGCAGCGGCATATCGCCGATCTCGTCGAGAAACAACGTGCCCTTGTCCGCCTTTCGGATCAGGCCGATGCTGCCTTTTTGGTTAGCGCCGGTGAAGGCGCCTTTTTCGTAGCCGAACAGTTCCGATTCCACCAGCTCTGCGGGAATCGCCGCACAGTTCACCGCGATCAACGCCTGTCGGCTGCGGGAACTTGCCTGGTGTAGAGCTTTGACGAACACCTCTTTGCCTACGCCGGTCTCGCCGTGGATCAACAGCGGAATGTCCTTTTCCAACAGGCGCTCGGCCTGGCGCACGGCTTTTTCCACGCGCACATCGCCAAAATGCAGGGTTTGGAGGTTGATCGACGTCGGTGCGGGCGGCGGCGGTTGGCTGAACACCCGGGCCTGCACCGGCATCTGCTTGGGGCGCTTCAACAGGCACTGGAAGCGGTTACGCCCAGCCGCCTGCAACGCAAACGGCAACCCTTCGGGCTGGTTGAGCAACTCCAGCAGCGACACCTTGAACAGGCTGTCGATCATCACCCGCGACAGGCTGATGCCCAGCAGGTTATCCGCACGCCGATTGGCCGACAGCACCTGGCCGCTTTCATCAAAGATCAGCAGGCCGGCCCATTGGCTGTCGAGGTTGCTCAAGCCGGTGTTAAAGGTCAGTTGGAAATGTTCGCCGCGAAACAGGTTGAGGATCAGCCGGTTTTCCACGGTCTGGCTCATCATCTTGACCATGCCCAGGGTGTGGGAGGGCGGCAGGTAACTGTCGCTGGATACGTCCAGCACCGCGATGATTTCGCGCTGAGCGTCGAAAATCGGCGCTGCGGAGCCGGTCATGAAGCGGTTGGCCTTCAAGAAGTGTTCATCGTGTTCAATATGCACGGCCTGGGCGCAGGCCAGCGCTGTGCCGATGGCGTTGGTGCCGCTGGCGCGTTCCATCCAACTGGCGCCGGGGCTGAAGCCTCGGGCCAGCGTGGGCTCGATAAACCGCTGGGTGCCCCAAGAGGTCAGCACCTGGCCCTGATTGTCGGCCAGCATGATCAGGCAGTTGGAATTACTGAGGATGTTCTCGTAGTAGGGCAACACTTCCTGGTGGGTGGTCTGTACCAGGGAATGCTGGCTTTCTAGGAGATGGCGAATGCCCTCGGCGGGCAGTTGGTCAAAGCTGGGGGTGCTCTGGTGGTCCAGGCCGTAGGCGCGGCAACGGCGCCAGGATTCCTGAATAAGGGTGTCGTGGGTCAAGGGTTCGGCCATCGTGCGACCTTCTTTATTATTGTTGTCGGGTCTTGCGCCATCTAACGTCAGACATCGAACAATGTGGGAGCGGGCTTGCCCGCGATGGCAATGGGTCAGGCACAGCATCTACAAACTGATGCACCGCCATCGCGGGCAAGCCCGCTCCCACATTTGATCTTCGTCGCGCATAAAGTGTTGTTCACAACTGTTCATTGTCAACCCCGGCAGTGTTCAGTTGTTCAGCCGGATTGTTCACTCCTGAACATCATGGTTCACCCATTTCCTTACACATCAAGCGCTTGCGGTTTTGGCACGAAACTCGCTCTGACAACGGACCAGATTCATTCCAATAATAAAAAAGGTCGTGTCATGTCATTGACCCTGGAACATGTCTCCCGCGTTGTCGACGGCCAAACCTGGATCGACGACGCCAACCTGCGGTTCGAAGCCGGTTCTTTCAACGTCCTGCTCGGTCGCACCCTGTCGGGCAAGACCAGCCTGATGCGCCTGATGGCCGGCCTGGACAAACCCGACAGCGGCCGCATCCTGATGAACGGCGTGGATGTCACGCAAAAGCCGGTGCGCCTGCGCAATGTGTCGATGGTTTACCAGCAGTTCATCAACTACCCGACCATGACCGTGTTCGAGAACATCGCCTCGCCGTTGCGCCAGGCCGGTGTGTCCCAGGAGGTGATCCAGAGCAAGGTGTTGGAAACCGCCAAGATGCTGCGCATCGAGAAATTTTTGCAGCGCCACCCCCTGGAGCTGTCCGGTGGCCAGCAGCAACGCACCGCCATGGCCCGCGCCCTGGTGAAAGACGCCGAACTGATTCTGTTCGATGAGCCTCTGGTCAACCTGGACTACAAACTGCGCGAAGAGCTGCGCCAGGAAATGCGCGAACTGTTCAAGGCGCGCCACACCATCGCGATATATGCCACCACCGAGCCCAACGAAGCCCTGGCCTTGGGTGGCACCACCACCATTCTTCACGAGGGGCGGGTGATTCAGAGCGGCAAGGCCGCCGAGGTCTACCACCAGCCGCAAACCGTGCTCGCCGCTGAGCTGTTCTCCGAGCCGCCGATCAACCTGATGCCAGGGCGCATCAGCGGTAACGAAGTGAGCTTCGCCAATTTCGTGCATTTCCCACTCAATGTTGACCTGCGGCCCATCGGCGAAGGCGATTTCCGCTTCGGCGTGCGCCCCAGCCATATCAGCCTGGTGCCCAGCAACGATGATGACCTTGAGTTGGCGGTGACCGTGGAAGTCGCCGAAATCAGCGGCTCGGAAACCTTCCTGCATGTGCGCAGTGAGCATTTCCTGCTGGTGCTGCACCTGCCGGGGGTGCATGAGTACGATGTCGACGCGCCGATCCGCGTGTATATCCCCACCCATAAACTGTTTGTGTTCGATGGTCAGGGCCGCTTGGTCCAGGCCCCCGGGCGCCGTGTCGCGAGGGTTGCCTGATGGCCGAGATCCATTTGCGCAACCTGGCCCATAGCTACAGCCCTACACCCACAGGGCCAGAAGACTACGCCATTCGGGAAATGAATCATGTGTGGGAGCAGGGCGGTGCCTACGCCTTGCTCGGGCCGTCAGGCTGCGGCAAGTCCACGCTGCTCAATATCATCTCCGGCCTGCTCAGCCCGTCCGAAGGCCAGGTACTGTTCGATACCCAAGTGGTCAACGACTTGACCCCGGAAAAGCGCAATATCGCCCAAGTGTTCCAGTTCCCGGTGGTGTACGACACCATGACGGTGTTCGACAACCTGGCGTTCCCGCTGCGCAACCAGGGCATGGCCGAAGCGAAAATTCACAGCAAGGTGCAGGAGATCGCCGAAGTCCTCGACTTGCAAAACCTGCTGAGCAAAAAAGCCCGTAACCTCACCGCCGACGAAAAACAGAAAGTCTCCATGGGCCGTGGCCTGGTGCGCGATGACGTGTCGGCCATTCTGTTCGATGAACCGCTGACGGTGATCGATCCGCACCTGAAGTGGAAACTGCGGCGCAAGCTCAAGCAGATTCACGAGCAGTTCAATATCACCATGGTCTACGTCACCCACGATCAACTGGAAGCCTCCACGTTCGCCGACAAGATCGCGGTGATGTACGGCGGGCAGATCGTGCAGTTCGGTACGCCGCGTGAATTGTTCGAGCGGCCCAGCCACACCTTTGTCGGTTATTTCATCGGTAGCCCTGGGATGAATCTGATCGAGGTGCAGGCCAAGTCTGGCGGTGTAGGGTTTGCCAATACCCTGTTGCCGCTGTCCGAAGCGTTGCAGCAACGTCTCAACACCACCGACTACAAAAAGCTCCAGGTTGGTATCCGTCCGGAATTTATCCACGTGTGGGACGAGTACAACCCTGACGCCCTGCAAGCCGACGTCGTCCATGTGGAGGACCTCGGCACCTACAAGATCATGACCCTCAACCTCGATGGCGCCACCCTCAAGGTGCGGCTGGCCGAGGACAAGCCGGTGCCGGAAGGCAAGGCTTGCATCAGCTTCCCCGCGCAATGGCTGATGCTCTACGCCGACGATTACCTGCTGGAGGTGGCACCATGAACAAGGTGCAGAATAACAAGGCCTGGTGGCTGGTGTTGCCGGTGTTCCTGCTGGTGGCGTTCAGTGCGGTGATCCCGATGATGACCGTGGTCAACTATTCGGTGCAGGACATTTTCGACCAGTCCAGCCGCTATTTTGTCGGGGCCGACTGGTACAAGCAGGTGCTGCTCGACCCGCGCCTGCACGATTCGCTGCTGCGCCAGTTCATCTACTCGGCCTGCGTGCTATTGATTGAGATCCCGTTGGGCATCGCCATCGCGCTGACCATGCCCACCAAGGGCCGCTGGTCCTCGCTGGTGCTGATCATCCTCGCCATTCCGTTGCTGATCCCGTGGAACGTGGTCGGCACCATCTGGCAGATTTTTGGCCGTGCCGACATTGGCCTGCTGGGCTCGACCCTCAACGCCCTGGGCATCAGCTACAACTACGCTGCCAATACCATGGACGCCTGGGTCACCGTGCTGGTCATGGATGTGTGGCATTGGACCTCGCTGGTAGCACTGCTGTGCTACTCAGGCTTAAGGGCCATTCCGGACGTGTACTACCAGGCCGCGCGGATTGATCGTGCATCGGCCTGGGCGGTGTTCCGACATATCCAGTTGCCGAAGATGAAAAGCGTGCTGCTGATCGCGGTGATGCTGCGTTTCATGGACAGTTTCATGATTTACACCGAACCCTTCGTACTCACCGGCGGCGGGCCGGGTAACGCCACCACTTTCCTGAGCCAGACGCTTACCCAGATGGCCGTCGGCCAATTCGACCTGGGCCCGGCGGCGGCGTTTTCCCTGGTGTATTTCCTGATCATCCTGTTGGTGTCCTGGCTGTTCTACACCGCCATGACCCATTCCGATGCCAACCGCTGAGGCCGCCAACATGAGCAAGCGCAAGCTTATTCCACTACTCGTTTACATCCTGTTCCTGCTGGTGCCGATCTACTGGCTGCTGAACATGTCCTTCAAGAGCAACACCGAAATCCTCGGCGGCCTGACCCTGTTTCCGCAGGATTTCACCCTGGCCAACTACAAGGTGATCTTCACCGACCCGAGCTGGTACACCGGTTACCTCAACTCGCTGTACTACGTGAGCCTGAACACGGTGATCTCCCTGAGCGTGGCGCTGCCGGCGGCCTATGCGTTCTCGCGTTACCGCTTCCTGGGTGACAAGCACCTGTTCTTCTGGCTGCTCACCAACCGTATGGCGCCGCCGGCGGTGTTCCTGCTGCCTTTCTTCCAGCTGTATTCGTCCATTGGCCTGTTCGACACGCACATCGCCGTGGCCCTGGCCCATTGCCTGTTCAACGTGCCGTTGGCGGTATGGATCCTGGAAGGCTTCATGTCCGGTGTACCGAAGGAAATCGACGAAACCGCTTACATCGACGGCTATAGTTTTCCCAAGTTCTTCGTGAAGATTTTTATCCCGCTGATTGGCTCCGGTATCGGTGTCACGGCGTTTTTCTGTTTCATGTTTTCCTGGGTCGAACTGCTGCTGGCGCGCACGCTCACCTCGGTCAACGCCAAGCCCATCGCAGCGGTGATGACCCGCACGGTGTCGGCCTCCGGCATTGATTGGGGCGTGCTGGCAGCGGCGGGGGTGTTGACCATCCTGCCGGGCATGCTGGTGATCTGGTTTGTTCGCAACCATGTGGCCAAGGGCTTTGCCCTGGGCCGGGTCTAGAGGAGTCGATGATGGAATGGATGGCCTGGACCACCCCCACAGCGCTGTTCTTTGGCGGTATTGCCCTGATTCTGGCGGGCATGACCACTTGGGAATTGCGTTCGCCGAGTATCCCGCGGCGCGGTTTGCTGCCGATCAGCACCACCCGTGGCGATCGCTTGTTTATCGGTCTGCTCGGCAGCGCCTACCTGCATTTGCTGGTCATTGGCGTTACCGACTGGAGCATCTGGGTGGCGTCCGCGCTCTCCCTTGTTTGGCTGTTGAGTGTGATGCGTTGGGGCTAGGTCTACACGACCCTGTAGGAGCGAGCTTGCTCGCGAAAATCGTCAACGATAACGCAGTGTTCCTGGTAGCCCGCGGTGTCTTTGAGTTCTTCGCGAGCAAGCTCGCTCCTACAAGGGAGGTGGTTGCCGATAGCCCTTTTGAAACTAACCTGGAGGTCTCTATGTTGAATAAAAACAATAAGCTGCGACATAGCATTTCATTGGCCGCCGTACTGGCCCTCAGTGGTTTGAGCGCTTCGGCCTGGGCCGATGCGTATGAAGATGCCGCAAAAAAATGGATCGGCAGCGAGTTCAAACCCTCGACCCTTACCGAAGCTCAACAGTTGGAGGAGTTGAAGTGGTTTATCAAGGCGTCGGAGCCGTTCCGTGGGATGAAGATCAACGTGGTGTCTGAAACCCTCACCACCCACGAGTACGAATCCAAGATGCTGGCCAAGGCCTTCAGTGAAATCACCGGCATCAAGCTGACCCACGACCTGTTGCAGGAAGGCGACGTGGTGGAGAAGCTGCAAACCCAGATGCAGTCCGACAAGAACATCTATGACGGCTGGGTCAACGATTCCGACTTGATCGGTACGCACTTTCGCTACGGCAAGACCGAATCCATCACCGACCTGATGGCCAACGAAGGCAAGGATTTCACCTCGCCCACCCTGGACCTCAAGGACTTTATCGGGCTGTCTTTCACCACCGCGCCGGACGGCAAGATCTACCAGTTGCCCGACCAGCAGTTCGCCAACCTCTACTGGTTTCGCGCCGACTGGTTCGAGCGCCCGGAGCTGAAGGCCAAGTTCAAGGAAAAATACGGCTACGACCTGGGCGTACCGGTGAACTGGTCGGCTTATGAAGACATCGCCAAGTTCTTCAGCGAAGACGTCAAGGAAATCGACGGCAAGCGCATTTATGGGCACATGGATTACGGCAAGAAAGACCCGTCCCTGGGTTGGCGCTTCACCGATGCCTGGTTCTCCATGGCCGGCGGCGGCGACAAGGGCTTGCCCAACGGCCTGCCGGTGGACGAGTGGGGCATTCGTGTGGAGGACTGCCACCCGGTGGGCTCCAGCGTCACCCGTGGCGGCGACACCAACGGCCCGGCAGCCGTATTCGCCACGCAGAAATACGTGGACTGGATGAAAGCCTACGCGCCACCGGAAGCGGCGGGCATGACCTTCTCTGAATCCGGCCCGGTGCCGTCCCAGGGCAACATCGCCCAGCAGATCTTCTGGTACACCGCGTTTACCGCCGATATGGTCAAGCCGGGCTTGCCGGTGGTGAATGCCGACGGTACGCCGAAATGGCGCATGGCGCCGTCGCCGGTCGGGCCGTATTGGGAAAAGGGCATGAAGAAGGGCTATCAGGACGTAGGCTCCTGGACCTTCCTCAAGTCCACGCCCGAGAAGCAGAAGCTCGCGGCCTGGCTCTACGCGCAGTTCGTGACCTCAAAAACCGTATCGCTGAAAAAGACCATCGTTGGCCTGACGCCGATTCGTGAGTCGGATATCAACTCCCAGGCCATGACCGACATGGCGCCCAAACTCGGTGGGCTGGTGGAGTTCTACCGCAGCCCGGCCCGCACCGAGTGGTCGCCGACCGGTACCAACGTGCCCGACTACCCACGCCTGGCGCAACTGTGGTGGAGCAACATCGCCGCCGCAGCCAGCGGCGAGAAAACCCCGCAACAGGCGCTGGACAACCTGGCCAAGGAGCAGGACGCGATCATGACGCGCCTGGAACGCTCCAAGGTGCAACCGGTGTGCGGCCCGAAAATGAACCCCGAGCGTGACGCACAATACTGGTTCGACCAGCCGGGCGCACCGAAGCCGAAACTGGCCAACGAGAAGCCCAAGGGCGAAACCGTGAATTACAACGACCTGCTCAAGCAGTGGGAGGCTGCACGTAAGTAACAGCGCCATCTCAACCCCTGTAGGAGCGAGCTTGCTCGCGAAAAACGTCAACGATAACGCGTGCTTTCTGAATAAACGCGGCGTCTGCGGCTTCTTCGCGAGCAAGCTCGCTCCTACAGGC
>NZ_WKCD01000165.1:0-12049 GCF_021606625.1 Pseudomonas sp. PA-4-8C | reverse complement strand
TGCTTCTCACCTATGTTGTTCTTTGACGGACCAGCGACCACGACAAGCACCCACTCGTGTGACTTTCTTCGGAGGGGTAAGTGTTTAAAAGGAAACACCCTCAACCATGGCTGGGCTTTCACTGCGTACTTTGGCGGCCAGCGGGTTCATGTCGTCGGGTTCATCCAGGGCCGCCACCGCCTGTACCGCCGCATCGAACAGGCGGATCAGGTTGGCAAACGCATCGCGGAAGAACCCGGACACGCGCAGGGTCACGTCCACGCGCGGGCGGTCCAGCAGGCTGATCGGCAATATTTCAAAATCGTCCACCCGCTGGCTGCCGGTGGCCCACACCGGGCGCACGCCCATCAGCGCCATGGCCTGGGCGATATCGTCACCGCCGGTGCGCATGGTGGCAGTGCCCCACACCGACAGGCCGAGCTGACGCAGGTGGTCGCCGTGGTCTTGCAGGTGCCGCTCAAGAATCAGGTTGGCCGACTGGAAACCGAGACGCCACGCCGTGGTGGTTGGCAGGTTGCGTACGTCCACGGTAAAGAAGTTACGCCCCGTGGGCAGCACATCCAGCCGACCGCGACTCGGCGCACCGCTGGGCCCTGCCGGGACAAAGCGCCCACTCAAGGCATCGAGCAAGCCGCGCATCTCCGACGGCCCACAGGCATCCAGGCGTGGCGCGACGACAATGCGCAGGCTTTCGATCACCGACTTCACCTCCTGCCAGCCGGGCTCTTCCAACTGTTCGATAGGGCCTTCCAACGCCTGCTCGATCAAGCGCGCCGCGTACAACTCCAGACGTTCGCGGGTATCCCCGGCCGTACGCCACAGCTGATCGTCAATCTTCTGCAACACCAACGGGCGCCGCCCCGTCCAGGGCTCGGCCAGTGCACAATCGAGCGGATCAAACCCCAGGTCGAATGCCTTGGCCAACACACGCAGCAGACTCGACTGCGGGCCCCGGCCATCGCCACGGGGAATGCGCAACAGCGCCAGCAAGGTGTCGATACGCAAACGGCCCTCGGGCGACTCGCCAAAGATATGCAGGCCATCGCGGATCTGCGATTCCTTCAAGTCGCACAGGTAGGTATCCAGGCGCGGCAGCCACACCGCCGCGTCCGCCTCACTGCCCAGTTCAAGCTCCTGGTCGATACGGGTTTCGCGCACCAGCTTGAGGATGTCTTTTTGCAGCTCCAGCGCACGGCGCGGGTCGAGCAATTGCGCCTCGTAATATTCGTCGGCCAATAACTCAAGGTCACGCAGCGGGCCGTAGGTTTCGGCGCGGGTCAGCGGCGGCATCAGGTGGTCGATGATCACCGCCTGGGTGCGCCGCTTGGCCTGGGCGCCCTCACCCGGGTCGTTGACGATAAACGGGTAGATATTCGGCAGCGGCCCCAGCAGTGCATCCGGCCAGCAGTGCTCCGACAGGCCCACGCCTTTGCCGGGCAGCCACTCCAGGTTGCCGTGCTTGCCCACATGGATCACGCCGTGGGCGCCGTAGGTATGGCGTAGCCAGAAATAGAACGCCAGGTAGCCATGGGGCGGCACCAGGTCCGGGTCGTGGTACACGGCGCTGGCATCCACCTGGTAACCCCGCGCCGGCTGGATGCCGACGAAGGTCAGGCCCAGGCGCAGGCCGGCGATCATCATGCGGCCATCGCGGCACATCGGATCGTTTTGCGGCGCGCCCCAACGCGCCAGTACGGCCTGGCGATTGGACGCTGGCAAACGATCAAACATCGCCTGGTATTCCACAAGGCCCAGGCTTTGATGGCAGGGGCGCAGGTCGAGGCTGTCAAGGTCGTTGGTGACGCCGCCGAGCAGTTCCTGGATCAGCGCGGTGCCACTGTCGGGCAACACATCCGCCACCGGGTAGCCTTCGGCTTGCAAGGCGCGCAGGATATTCAGGGCTGCCGCCGGGGTGTCCAGGCCCACGCCGTTACCGATGCGACCGTCGCGGGTCGGGTAGTTGGCGAGGATCAGCGCAATCCGTTTCTGGGCATTGGGCACCCGCGCCAACTCGACCCAACGGCGTGCGAGCTCAGCGACAAAATCCATGCGCTCGGGCGCTGCGCGGTAGCACACCACGTCCGACTGGCTGCGCTCGCTGCGCCAGGCCAGGTCCTTGAAACTGATGGGCCGGCTGATGATGCGCCCGTCCAGCTCCGGCAAAGCGATATGCATCGCCAGGTCACGGGGCCCCAGGCCTTGTTCGCTGGCCTGCCAGCCGGGTTGGTTGTCCTGGGCGCAGATCGCCTGGATTACCGGGATATTGCGGCGAAACGGGCGCAGGTGCGGCGCTTCCGGGCTGGACTGGGCAAAGCCGGTGGTGTTCAGGATCACCGAGGCTTGCACATCGTCCAGCAGGTCCTCGACCACCGTGAGGCAGCCGGGCTCTTTCAGACTGGCCACCGCAATCGGCAACGGGTTGAGGCCCGCCGCTTGCAAGCGCTGACAGAACACATCAATAAAGCCGGTATTGGCCGCCTGCAAATGCGAGCGGTAGAACAGCACCGCAGCCACGGACCAATCAGCGTGCCAATCGGCCTGCCAGTCATTGAGGCGGGCATTGGCGTTGCGCGGGTGATAGATCGCCGTGCGCGGCAGGGTTTGCGGCTCGGCCCAGGCATAGTCGCGGCCCAGGTGGGCACTGGCCAGGCAGTGATAAAAATCCAGGGCATTGCCCAGGCCACCTTGGCGCAGGAAGTGCCACAGGCGCTCGCGGTGTTCGGCCGCAACGGTGCTCAGGCCGCTGAGTTCCGGGTCTGGGCGATCATCCCCTGGCACCAGGATCAAGGTGACGCCGCGTTCGGCCAACTCCACCAGGCGCTCGATACCGTAGCGCCAATAGCCGATGCCGCCGTGCAATGACAGCAGGATGACCTTGGCGTGGCGCAATACCTCGTCGACGTACAGGTCGACCGAGGCATGGTTCTGCACCTGCATCGGGTTGGCCAGGCGCAGGCTGGGGTAATCCTCCGGCAATTGCTGGGCGGCTTCGGCGAGCAGCGCCAGGCTGGAATCACCGCTGCACAGGATCACCAGCTCAGCAGGGGTTTGGCCAAGGTCGGCAATATTGTCGTCCGCGACGAAACCACCGGGTTGGGTCCTGAGCAGGTGCATGGTTAAACGCTGAGGGCGGCGCGCAATTGCGCTTCAAGGCCCACGGCGTCCAGTTCCTGGCCGATCAGCACCAGGCGCGTAGTGCGTGCTTCGTCAGCACCCCAGGCGCGGTCGAAGTGCTTGTCAAAGCGCGTGCCCACGCCCTGGATCAGCAGGCGCATCGGTTTGTTGGGGATCGCGGCGAAACCTTTCACACGCAGGATGCCGTGCTGCACCACCAATTGGGTCAGGGCGTCGAGCAGCAGCGCTTCATCGGCTTGGGGTAAGTCGATGGAGATGGAGTCGAAGGCATCGTGGTCGTGGTCATCTTCACCTTGGTGGTGATGGTCGTGATGGCTATGGCGCCCGTCGATATGCTCCTCGGAACCGGCGCCCAGGCCGATCAGCACGTCCAGGGGCAGGCGACCGCTGCTGGCTTCGATGATCTTCACCGCGGGCGGCAGTTCTTCGGCGATTTCCAGGCGCACACGGGCCAGGTCTTCGGCGCTGATCAGGTCGCTTTTGTTGAGGATCACCAGGTCGGCGCTGGCCAGTTGGTCGGCGAACAGCTCGTGCAACGGCGATTCGTGGTCCAGGTTCGGGTCAAGTTTGCGCTGGGCGTCGACCTGGTCCGGGAAGGCGGCAAAGGTGCCGGCGGCCACGGCTGGGCTGTCGACCACGGTGATCACCGCGTCCACCGTGCAAGCGCTGCGGATTTCCGGCCACTGGAAGGCTTGCACCAACGGCTTGGGCAGGGCCAGGCCCGAGGTTTCGATGAGGATATGGTCCAGGTCACCGCGACGGGCGACCAGTTCGCGCATCACCGGGAAGAACTCCTCCTGCACGGTGCAGCACAGGCAACCGTTGGCCAGCTCGTAGACGCGGCCATTGGCTTCTTCTTCGGTGCAACCGATAGAACACTGCTTGAGGATTTCACCGTCGATGCCCAGCTCGCCGAACTCGTTGACGATCACCGCAATGCGACGGCCCTGGGCGTTGTCGAGCATATGGCGCAGCAACGTGGTTTTGCCCGAGCCAAGGAAGCCGGTAACGATGGTGACGGGAAGTTTGGCCAGTGTTTTCATCGGATGCCCTTTGGGGCGGGCATACGGGACGACAGGCCCTGCGGCGGCGCGCAGCAGCGGATTTCGTCACCGGATCACCCCGCCCGGTTGAATTGGAAAATCAGTGGCGAGGCAGGTCTCCTGGCTTGGGGTGTGCAGGTCTTGCGACCAACGCTGACTGCGCCTTCCCGCCCTATCGGCAGTGGCGTGGCAGTCAACTGAACCCTTCACAGTTGCGGGGGCAGCCGCGGCTTGAACCGCGTTCCCTTCTTAGCTTCGGCCTGGGCCGAAGAACCTCGAGGGTGCAAGGCTACGCAGTGCACGGCAGGCGGTCAATGCTCAAGCACCTACCGGCAAGTCGGTCCAGGCAGCGGCCAACTAGGCGTAGCGCTGCCTGCCAGGATTGGCGGTGATGATGTCGGGCACATTGATCGGGCCGTAAGCCTTGAGGAAAAAATCAAATCGGCCATTCCCTGTGAGGTCGATGGCCAGCCTAGACAGGTTAGTCGTACGGTTGTAATCCAGAATTGCTTCACCTGGTTTGCCCGTCAGCCGCCTGACGAACCTCAGGGCATCAACCCCCGCGTTGCCCAGCAGGTTCGACAGATCGATTCTGTCCACACCCGTGACAAAATCCATAATCTGATCGGGATATTCCGGCGTGGAGTCGCTGGCATTGTCGTAAGCGAAGGTGTCAGCGCCCCCCGCACCTCGGAGTCGATCCGCACCCGCCCCACCTTTAAGCACGTTGTTTGCTTGGTTACCAATGATCGAGTCATGCCCGGAGCCGCCGATTGCATTCTCCAGCGTAACCCCCTTGGCAATGGAAACATTCCCCACCAGGCCGCCAACATCCGAAAAGGACTCCGCCCGCAAATTGATAGTCTGGTTTTGGTGATACTTGGAAAAGTCCAACGTATCGACACCACCACCGTCCCATACACAAAACAAGGCCGTATCGTGACGCGAGTTCAACTCCAGATAGTCTCGTCCCGCATTGGAGTTGAAGCCATAGGTGGTATCTGAATTGCGCGTCGTGTTATTGGCACCATAAACCCGCTGCGCAGCGGCGATATCATCCATCATCGGCGCCGACGGTAACTTTCCATTGAAGTGTTTACCCGCTTCAGGTGCATCGAAGTAGCTCATCACGCTGTAAGCCCGCGTATCCTGAGCATATAAGGCGTGATCGCGGTAATTGGGATTACCAAAATTATAGGTGCCTGGGTGTAACAGGCCCAGGTTGTGCCCAATTTCATGGGTCAGGGTCATTCGCCCATGATTGTGCAGGGCCGGGTTAGTATTGGTGCCGAATCGGGGATTGATCAGCACTTTACCTTCCTGGCCCGGATACTGGCCGAAGGCGACCTCGTAGTCCGTGCTATTGGAGAACGCTAGAAGCCCCTCGGGGCGACGACTGCCTTCCTGGAATGAAACATTCGCGACATCCTCCCACGATTGCATCGAGCGCCGGGCCTGCTCTTTCTGGGTCGCATTGAACGCCGTGTGCCCTCTTGCGTGCTTGTTGAATGAATAGGAGATCTGCGTGATGCCGTCGCGATTGGCGTCAAACCAACGATGGCCGGTTCGAGTGATTTGACGCGCGGCCTGATCAACCGTGAAAGAGGGTTTATCAACGTTCGATTCAGAGGGGTCGTTGGGCCTGAGGGTCGCATCGGCCACCGCTGATTGCTGATCGCCAGCAAGCGGCGCATGAAAACTTTGCAGCGTATTGGAAAGTCGCATAAAGCCCACCGTTAATTTCAATGTTGCGCGGGGAGATAAACCGGGTTTCCTTCTGAGTTATCGAAAAAAGCGCAGGCGTTCCCAAACACTTCATACATCGCGTGTCTGCCTATTGCGTCTGCAAATACTTCATCGCCGTGTACTTCGTAGGTGTCCTCATCCAATTGACGCTGACCTGCACACCATGCTCTCCTACACACCTTGTTTCGGGTGCCCTTCACAGGGTGAAACGGGAAACCGGTGCGTCAAATCCAATGACAAGTCCGGTGCTGCCCCCGCAACGGTAAGCGAGCGAAGCGTCATGGCCACTGTGCTTTTGCATGGGAAGGCGATGCTTTCAGGAGGACTCTTTGATGAGCCGCCCCTCGCAAGCCCGGAGACCGGCCCGAAAAATTCAGATAACAAACCCGCGGTGGGCGGGCGCTGTTCGAACCCTGCGTGCCTGGCGCGTGGGGTTTTCATGCGCTCGTTTCACCCTGACACCTGAAAGGGACGCGCCATGTCGATCATCAGCAGCACTTCGCACACCGCCACTAGCACCGCCACCCTCAGCCAACGCCTGACCGCCGCCATCGGTGCATCGATCCTTGGCGCTTGCCTGGTGTATTTCGCCGGGTTCTCGCATATCGAGGCGGTGCACAACGCCGCCCACGATACCCGCCACAGCGCCGCGTTCCCGTGCCATTGAGAGCTGCCGACATGATCAAGCGTATTGCGCAAACCGCAGGGTTCACCGGACTTCTGGCTGCCTTGCTGCTGACCCTGCTGCAAAGCTTTTGGGTGGCACCGCTGATTCTGCAGGCGGAAAGCTTTGAAAAAACCCCGCCAACCGCCGAAGTGGTGCATGAGCACGCCGCTGGCGCCGCAGCTCACACCCACGACGCCCAAGCCTGGGAGCCTGAAGATGGCTGGCAGCGAGTGCTGTCCACCACCGGCGGCAACCTGGTAGTGGCGGTGGGATTCGCGCTTATGCTCGCCGGCCTCTACACGCTGCGCGCGCCAACCCGCACCGCCCAAGGCCTGCTCTGGGGCCTGGCCGGCTACGCGACCTTTGTACTGGCGCCCACCCTGGGCCTGCCCCCGGAGCTGCCTGGCACCGCGGCGGCTGACCTGACGTTACGCCAGACCTGGTGGATCGGCACCGCAGCGTCCACCGCCGCCGGCCTGGCGCTGATCGTGTTCGGTCGCAACTGGCTGTTGAAAGCGCTTGGGCTGGCGATTCTTGCCGTTCCCCACGTCATCGGCGCGCCGCAGCCGCAAGTGCACTCGATGTTGGCCCCCGAGGCGCTCGAAGCGCAGTTCAAGATCGCCTCGCAATTGACCAACGTGGCCTTCTGGCTGGCCCTGGGCCTGATCAGCGCCTGGTTGTTTCGCCGCAACCGCGACGACCACTACTCGGCATGATTCTGGTTGTCGGGCTTGGCTGCCAGCGCGGCTGTGAGGTTCACAGCCTGCTGGCATTGCTGGACAGCGCCCTGGCCGAGGCCGGCATTGAGCGCTCACGCGTGACCGCATTGGCAAGCATTGACCGTAAACGCGATGAGCCTGGGCTGCTGGCGCTGGCCCAGCGCTTGAACCTGCCCTTGCAGTGCTTGAGTGCCGAACAACTGGTGGGCTATGAGCATCGGCTGAGCCATCGCTCAGCGCTGGCCTTTGCCCACACTGGCTGTTACGGCGTAGCCGAAAGCGCCGCCCTGGCCCTGGCCGAGCACCTGTCCAATGGCCCCGCGCGCCTGCTGATCACCCGCCAGAAAAGCGCACAGGCCACCCTTGCATTGGCCTGCGCAGGTTAAAATCCCGATAATTGCCGCTTTCGATCATGAGCAATCTTCATGCTCGCCCGTTTTTCAACAGGACTTCTCCATGACCGTCTACTTTATCGGCGCCGGCCCCGGCGACCCGGAATTGATCACCGTCAAGGGCCAGCGGCTGATCCGCAGTTGCCCAGTGATCATCTACGCCGGCTCGCTGGTGCCCGCCGCCGTACTGGAAGGTCATCAGGCGCTCCAGGTGGTCAACAGCGCCGAACTGCACCTGGAGCAGATCATCGAGCTGATCAAGACGGCCCATGCCCAAGGCCAGGATGTGGCGCGGGTGCACTCCGGCGACCCAAGCCTGTATGGGGCGATTGGCGAACAAATCCGCCATTTGCGCGAGCTGGGCATCCCGTTCCAGATCATTCCAGGGGTCACGGCGGTCGCGGCGTGCGCGGCCTTGCTTGAAACCGAACTGACCCTTCCGGACATCGCCCAAAGCGTGATCCTGACCCGTTACGCCGATAAAACCAGCATGCCCCCCGGTGAAGACTTCGACAGCCTGGCGCGGCATGGCACCACCATGGCGATTCATCTGGGGGTCAATCACCTGGACAAGATCGTCGCCGAACTGCTGCCACACTACGGCGCGGATTGCCCGATTGCCGTAGTACACCGGGCCACCTGGCCGGATCAGGATTGGGTGGTCGGTACGCTGAGTGACATTGCCCAGAAAGTCGCGGCCAAGGGGTTTCGGCGTACGGCATTGATTGTGGTGGGCCGGGTGTTGGCCAGTGACAGTTTCAGTGAGTCGTCGCTGTACCGCGCAGGGCATGCGCACCTCTATCGGCCCTGAAGAAATGCAAACACCTATGTGGACCTGGCTTGCCTCAAGGCTTTTTGTAGAAGCGAGCTTGCTCGCGAAAAACTAACAGGCGCCGCGTTCATTCAGCAAGCGCGCGTCATCGTTAATGTTTTTCGCGAGCAAGCTCGCTCCTACAGAAAAGGCATAAAAAAACGGCGCTCACGGGGCGCCGTTTTTTATGTTCGCAGTGAACACCTTACTCAATAGTAGGCGTTTTCTTTCTGCGTGTGGTCAGTCACATCTCGTACGCCCTTGAGCTCAGGAATACGTTCCAGCAGCGTGCGCTCGATGCCCTCACGCAAGGTCACGTCCGCCTGGCCACAGCCCTGGCAGCCGCCGCCGAACTTCAACACGGCGATACCGTCATCCACCACGTCGATCAGGCTCACCTGGCCGCCATGGCTGGCCAGCCCAGGGTTGATCTCGGTTTGCAGGTAGTAGTTGATGCGCTCATTCACCGGGCTGTCGGCATTGACGTTCGGCACCTTGGCGTTGGGGGCCTTGATGGTCAACTGACCGCCCATGCGGTCGGTTGCATAATCGACCACGGCGTCGTCCAGGAAGGCTTCACTGAAGGCGTCAATGTAGGCGGTGAAGCTTTTGAGCCCCAGGGCGGTGTCTTCAGGTTTCTCTTCGCCAGGCTTGCAGTAGGCAATGCACGTCTCGGCGTACTGGGTGCCGGGCTGGGTGATAAAGACGCGGATACCGATACCCGGGGTGTTCTGCTTGGACAGCAGGTCAGCCAGGTAATCGTGGGCGGCGTCGGTAATGGTTATGGCAGTCATGGAAACTCCTCACAGGCTTGCTCGCAGTTTACGCCAAATTATTACGCAGGTACAAAGTCCGAGTATTTTTGTCAGGAAAGACCTGATCCTGCTGACCGAAGGCCCCCGCTGCACCGGCCCATTTGTGCAAAAACCTGTGCCTACCTATATAGCCCCCGCCGCAAAACCCGGCTCAATAGAGTGAATCCTCTTCCACTATGGATTGTGAGGATCGAATGAATAATGCGCTGCAGCGTTTCTATTTCAAAGGCTTGCCTGAACAGCAAGCGCATCTGGATCATCTGATTGACTTTGTAACGGAACAAAGCTCACTGGCAGTATCCTCCACCGAGCTTTATTACTTTCCCCCGTTGAACTCCGAGCTGAATCGCGAGTGCAAAGAAGCCGTTCGGGTCCTTGCAAAACTGGAGGCCGATGAAGACTTCCAGCAGTTCCTACGGGAAAAACCTGAACGGGATGACTCCATTCTGGGCCGGGACTTTCTTTATGACCTGCTCTCAACCCTGCTCAGCAGCGCCCGCTCGCCGATACCCGACCCTCCCGAAACGTTCAGCATTGCCGACCATTCGGTGATCCTGCGCCATATACCCACCTATTGGTACATCGACGCCGACGTGTTGCTGGATATCAACCGGCGTGTGGGAAACGGCGTCAAAAGCGACGGTTCGGTACGGTTCGACCTGGTGCTCAAGTACTACTCGATCCTCCCGGCGCAACCCAAGCCCCCCGAACAATGGAAAGCGGTTCTCCAGGGTTTGCAGGAACACCACACCCTGAGAAAACTGGGCCACGATGGGCAGCCCAGCGATTTGCAGCATGTGCTGGATGCCCCTGCCGACCAGAAGATCAAGGAGGTTATCCGCGAGATCGAAACACACACCCGACAATCGCTGTTTCGCCAGGTGTTGCCCGAAACGTTCACCGCCTCACAGCAGGCCATGCTCACCACCACGCCAACCGTCCTGCTTGAACAGCTTCTCAATAGCCCCGACAACCTGGCGCTGGGCGAACGAATCGCCAAGGCACTGGACTGGTATGGCAGCCAGAAGGACGAAATCTGCCCCCAACCGGTGCGGGTGAAATTGCTGTGGCGAGCGCTGTGGCTCACGATCATGCCCAACACCGAGTCGCCGATGGATAACGAATTGAAGTTATTTATCGAGCCTGGGGCGTCTTACTCGTCGATCCGCCACTCCTTGATCAGCCGTTATGAACACAGCTTGTCGATCAGCCCTGCCGCCGCGCAATTGGCGGTGTGCGTCGTCAAGGCCAATGTGGCCAGCGAAGTGTGGGTGGCTGATATCCCCGATGACCTGCCGTACGCCGCCAGCAGTACCTGGGTCAATTTCAGAAGCGGTTTCCTGCTGGCCGAAGCGCTTGCACCCGGCTCATCGCGCCAGATGAGCTTCGAGCAGTTGCTCAACCTGGCGGCGGAACATTTTCGCGCCAGTGGCGATAACGTTGAACAGCAGGCCTTGGTCGCCGCCGCGAGGCTCGGCCCCACGGTCCAATGGGCGCAGGCCAATGGCTTGATCGCCAGCCGAACGTCAGGCCCTACCCGCGATGAGCTGACTCAAGCTGTCACCGCACTGGAGCAGCATGAATACGAAATGTTCAACGCGATTCAGGGCCTTGCGCTCGACCTGCCCGGGCGCTGGCGCTATGCGTCGGACTCGGAATACGACAAGACCTTCCGC
Organism: Pseudomonas sp. PA-4-8C; assembly: GCF_021606625.1. Taxonomy (NCBI): domain Bacteria; kingdom Pseudomonadati; phylum Pseudomonadota; class Gammaproteobacteria; order Pseudomonadales; family Pseudomonadaceae; genus Pseudomonas; species Pseudomonas sp. PA-4-8C. Next base: position 1,045 of record NZ_WKCD01000165.1, on the reverse strand, counting down.
GAGGCCCTCGAACAGCCGAAAAACGCCTATAAAACCCTGATCAAGTCATTGCTTGCGCACCTTGGCAGTGCGACCCTGGATGTGAATCAGGACGAGATCACCGTGTACTCCTTGAGAGAAGCGCTGGACAAGGTGCCTATCGAGTATGAAACCCAGCGCAAGACCGATGCCGTGCGTTACCGGGCAGGTTTCATCCTGCGCATCGTCAAGCCCCGCTCGCCCTTTCATGCCACCTACATCGAAGTGTTCCCCTTCGCCGGCGTGATCCGTCACCGTAAAGACATCAAGACTCTGCCACTGAACGGCAAAGTGGTAGAGCTACGAGACGCAATGAGCTGGTGTAAATACAGATTGGCCACCGAAGTGCCCTTTGACCGGCAAGCCTACCGCGAGAACAAAGCGCCCACGCCAGGCAAAAAGGCTGAGTTGATCGTTGAGCAAGTCGGCGAGACCTTGCCTGGTATCAAAACCGCCTTGGCGCGCGCGTCATCGTTGCAGCCCAACACACTGTATGCGCCACGCAGTGAAAGGCTGGCGAGCATGATCGCCCGCGAGCTGTTTTTCTGTGACGAAGCAGCCCTGCTGGAAAAAACCCGTAACGCCACGCGGGAGGTGGACATCGGCGCTGAAGTGCTCGAAGACCTCGCCTTCTGGGGCAAGATTTTTCTGCCGTTCTGGGGCGGTATCGACGACATCGGCTCCGGCGACCCCCAGCGCATCAAGTCCGGCGTCGCCAGCCTGTTCATCGACATCGTGCTTTTCGCCTTGCCGGTCGGCCGATATGTGTCCGGCTCTGCCCGCCTGGCTATTCAGGCCGGTAAAACCGGGCTGCGCCTGGCGCTGCCAAAACTGGCGAAGCTCACGGGAAAGCTGGTGATTGCCACCCTGCAGGAACTCAACCCCCTGGCCGCCCTGCCCAGCCTGCTCAGACTGGCACGTTTCGGCCTGCTCAAGCTGGGCCGCGGCTTGATGCGCCAGGCACAACGCGGTTTTGCCCAACTGCGGGATGGGACCATCGCCGCCCGGCACATGCGCTCGGTCGACC
>NZ_WKCD01000164.1:0-12075 GCF_021606625.1 Pseudomonas sp. PA-4-8C | reverse complement strand
TCCGTACACCGCTGCAAACGCAGCGGACGGGCGTCGCGGCCCGGTTCACAACGGAGCAAAAGCACCATCTCCCTTTCAGTAAGCGGTTTTTTATCGTCTACTGTGCGGCGCTATGGCGGCTGTGCGCGGGATACCTTCGGGTATGCCGGGTTGCTCCTTCACCGGTCCGCGAACCTGCGTACAGCTGCCACCCTCCATCGCGTCGCGGCGATCAGTGGCGGCTTCACTTTCATAAGGAGCTTCACAGTGATCAAACCTACCCCAAATCCCCCCACCCGGCTGTTTACCGTAGCCGACGGCATCAGCAGCGAAGACCTGCTGGTCAACCTCAGCGAAACACTCGCTTCGGCCAATGCCTTGAGCTGTGACCTGGCCTTTGACTTGGAAGGTTCGAAACGAGAGGAATTGCTCGGTGTTGCGCAGTTGATCGAACTGGCGCAGTTACTGGCTGATCGCTTGCACGGTGAAGGCGGAATGTTGGACACCGCACACAGCGGATAACGCGGCCCCCTCGATCGTTCCCACGCTCCGCGTGGGAATGCCGCCTGGGACGCTCCGCGTCCCGAGCCAGGCGCGCGACTTGAGCACTGCGCAAGGGCGACGCAGAGCGTCACGCAATGCATTCCCACGCGGGAGCGTGGGAACGATCAATAATATTTACGTCAAGCTTTGAAGATTTTCCGCAGTGACCTTTCCATCCCTCCCAACTACGAGATCGTATTGCACCTTTTGCCCTTCTGAAAGCTCTCGCAAACCCGAACGTTCAACTACTAAAACATGCACAAAAACGTCATTTCCACCGTCGTCCGGAGTAATAAACCCATACCCTTTGGGTTTGTTGTAGAACTTGACCGTACCCGTTGCCATTGCCGCTCTCCTTACCCTTACTCAGAACCCAACCCACCTCGATGATGCCCTCTGACGGGCAACGCATAGATACCCTTGGGCCGATGGATATTGGCTGTGAGTCAGCCATCGCAGGCAAGCCAGCTCCCACATGTGATTCAGTTTTTAAACTGGCCGTATATTCGCAGCCTGTGGGCCTTTTGGACCTTGTGTGACGTCAAACTCTACTTTTTGGCCCTCATCCAGGCTTTTGTACCCGGCCGACGCAATTGCCGAGTAATGGGCGAACACGTCCGCACTTCCATCCTCCGGCGCAATAAAACCAAACCCCTTCTCCGCGTTAAACCATTTCACAGTACCCGTTGCCATTGCCGCTCTCCTTTCACTTACTCAGAACCCAATCCACCTAGATGATGCACCTTGACGGGCAACGCATAGATGCCCTCGGGTCGATGGACCATTTGAAACCTCAGACGCTTACCCGCCGACAGCGCTGTATCAGGCCAATCATTGCGATTGATAAATACCTCTTCTGTCCCCTCATCCAATTCGACCAGCCAATCGCCCCTGATCCAGTCGTAGGATTTGACAGTCCCTTTGACCTCGCTCAATCCCGCTCTCCCTGCCTTTCGCTAACTACATACGTGCAGTGTCTGGTGCGGTCATAAAACAACGGGAAACGAGCTTTGGCTACTGTCAGAGTTGACAGGTAGACGCGAGCTGCCGATGGGTGGTAGCGGTGGAACAGCAGACGATTCATGCATCCGATGATTTCTTGCGCTTGCGGGGTTTTCGCGGCTTGGCAGGGGTGGGTGGCAAGTCACTGCATTGCGTGCCTGCCGATTGGACGGCAACCGGGTTGCCATCGCGATCCCGGGCAATAAAGCCGATGCCTTTGACCGCATCAAACCACCTGACCGTACCCCTATCCATCACCGCCTCCCGAGTCGTGCAGGGCTGCACGTCTCATCGCTGTATCAAACAGTGAAGGCGGCGTATTGGCTACTGTCAAAGTTGACAGGTTGTAGGAGCGAGCTTGCTCGCGAAGGTGGGTAACGATAACGCGGGGAGTCAGGATGAACGCGGCGACGGGGAGTTTTTCGCGAGCAAGCTCGCTCCTACAGTGGGCAGCAGCGGTCAGGAATCGCGGCGCAGGTCTGGCGGGATCGGCAGGTCTTTGAGCGGATCAGGCCGCTTGCCCTTGCCGGCGCGGTATTGGCGGTTCTGGTACACGTAGGCCAACACCTGCGCCACCGCCAGGTACAGGCCGGCCGGGATTTCCTGGTCCAGATCGGTGGAGTAGAAAATCGAACGCGCCAATGCTGGCGACTCCAATAACAGAATGTCGTTGGCCACCGCGATTTCGCGGATTTTCAACGCGGTAAAGTCGCTGCCCTTGGCCAGCAGCATCGGCGCGCCGCCTTTCTCGGGGTCGTACTTGAGGGCCACGGCGTAGTGGGTCGGGTTGGTGATGACCACGTCGGCGTCGGGCACCGAGGCCATCATCTTGCGCTGAGACATTTCCCGCTGCAGTTGGCGGATGCGTTGCTTGACCTCGGGCCGGCCTTCCTGGTCCTTGTGCTCGTCGCGCACTTCCTGCTTGGTCATCAGCAGTTTCTTGTGGCTTTCCCACAGCTGGATCGGCGCATCCACGGCGGCGATCAGGATCAGCCCGAGGGCCATCCACAGCGCGCTCCAGCCCACCACCTGCACGCTGTGGATGATCGCCGACTCCAGCGGCTCATGGGCGATACGCAACAAGTCGTCGATGTCGGACGACAACACCGCCAAGGCCACGAACAGAATCAGGAAAAACTTGGCCAGGGCCTTGAGCAATTCCACCAGGGCCTTGACCGAAAACATGCGCTTGAGCCCCGCCCCGGGGTTCATGCGGCTGAACTTGGGCGCCATGCTGCCCGCAGCAAACAGCCAGCCGCCCAGGGCCACCGGGCCGATCAGCGCGGCGAGCAGCAAGGTGATCAGAATCGGCTGCACCGCCAGCAACGCGATCTTGCCCGAGTGCAGCAGGTACTGGGCCATGGCGTCGGGGTTGAGCAACACTTCGCGCGGCAGGCTGAAGTTGTGCTTCATCATCTCCAGCAGGTCCAGCGCCAGGCCACCGCCGTAGATCAGCAAGGCGCCTGCGCCAGCGATCATGGTGGCGAAGGTGTTGAGCTCTTTGGAGCGCGCGATCTCGCCCTTTTCCCTGGAGTCCTTTTTACGTTTCTCCGTGGGGTCTTCTGTTTTGTCCTGACCACTCTCGCTCTCGGCCATGGCTCAGCGCGCCCGTGCCAGATCACGTAAGAACTGCAAGGCTTCGCTCGCCAGCGGTTGATACTGATTGAGAATGTCAGCCAGGCCGACCCAGAAAATCCCCATGCCCAACACCAGGGTCAAGGGGAAGCCAATCGAGAAGATGTTCAGTTGCGGCGCCGCACGGGTCATCACGCCAAACGCGATATTGACCACCAGCAGCGCCGTGATCGCCGGCAGCACCAGCAACAGCGCTGCGCCCAACACCCAACCGAGGCGCCCCACCAGCTCCCAGAAATGGTTGACCACCAACCCCGAGCCCACCGGCAAGGTGGTGAAGCTTTCGGTCAAGACTTCGAACGCCACCAGGTGACCGTTCATGGCCAGAAACAGCAAGGTCACCAGCATGGTCAGAAACTGCCCGATCACCGCCGCCGACACCCCGTTGGTAGGGTCGACCATGGACGCGAAGCCCATGCCCATCTGGATCGAGATGATTTGCCCGGCGATCACAAACGCCTGGAAGAACAACGTGAGGGAAAACCCCAGCATGGCGCCGATCAGGATCTGCTCGGCAATCAGCAGCAAGGCGCTCAGGTCGAGGGCGTTCACCGGCGGCATCGGCGGCAGGCCAGGCACGATCACCACGGTGATCGCCACGGCAAAATACAAACGCACGCGACGCGGTACCAGGGTGGTGCCGAACACCGGCATGGCCATCAGCATGGCCGTGACGCGAAACAGCGGCAGGATGAACGAGGCCACCCAGGTACTGATCTGGGTGTCGGTCAAGGCCAGCAAGGATTGCATCGGCTCAGCCGATCAACTGCGGAATACTGCCGTACAACTGCAGGATGTATTCCATGAAGGTTTGCACCAGCCACGGGCCGGCGACAATCAGAGTCACCAGCATTACCAGCAGGCGCGGCAGGAAGCTTAAGGTCTGTTCGTTGATCTGGGTGGCCGCCTGGAACATCGCCACCAGCAGGCCCACCAACAGGCTCGGCACCACCAGCACGGCGACCATCAGGGTGGTCAGCCACAGCGCTTCACGGAACAGGTCGACGGCGACTTCTGGCGTCATAGCGCTATACCCCTCCGAAACTGCCGGCCAAGGTGCCAATAATCAGCGCCCAGCCGTCCACCAGCACAAACAGCATGATCTTGAACGGCAGCGAGATGATCAACGGCGACAGCATCATCATACCCATGGCCATCAACACGCTCGCCACCACCAGGTCGATGATCAGGAACGGGATAAAGATCATGAAGCCGATCTGGAATGCGGTTTTCAATTCAGAGGTGACGAACGCCGGCACCAGGATGGTCAGCGGCGCCTGGTCCGGGGTGGCGATGTCGGTGCGCTTGGACAGGCGCATGAACAGCTCAAGGTCGCTGGAGCGAGTTTGCGACAGCATGAAGTCCTTGATCGGGCCCTGGGCCTTGTCGATGGCATCCTGGGCCGTGAGCTTTTCTGCCAGATAAGGTTGCAGGGCTTGCTGGTTCACCTTGTCGAACACTGGCGCCATGATGAACAACGTCAAAAACAGCGCCATGCCGGTGAGGATCTGGTTCGACGGCGTCTGCTGCAGGCCCAGGGCCTGGCGCAGGATCGAGAAGACGATGATGATCCGCGTAAAGCTGGTCATCAGCATGACGAACGCCGGGATAAAACTCAGCGCGGTCATGATCAGCAGGATCTGGAGGCTGACCGAATATTCCTGCGCGCCCGCCGCGTTGGTGCCCAGAGTGATCGCCGGGATCGACAACGGGTCGGCGCCCAGGGCCATCGGCGCGGCCAGCAACAGCATGAGCGTCAACAAAACGCGCATTACTTCTTATCCTTCTGATCCTTGCCCAGCAACTCCATCAGGCGCTGGGCGAATTCTGGCGTGGCGGCTTCGGTCTTGACCGCGTCCACCGGGGTCTTGAGTACATGCAGCGGGGTGATGCGGCCGGGGGTGATGCCGAGCAGGATCTGCTCTTCGCCCACCTGCACCAGCACCAGCCGATCACGCGGTCCGAGGGCGCGCGAGCCCACCAGCTCTATCACCTGGCCGTTGCCCGGGCCGATGCGCTGCACGCGGCGCATCAACCAGGCCAGCAGGAAGATCAGGCCGATCAACAGCAACAGGCCCAGCACCAGTTGCGTCAACTGCCCGCCGACGCTGCCGACCGCTGGCGCCGCAGCCACCTGCGCCACCGGCTCAGCCGCCAAGGCGCTCAATGGCAGCGCCAGCAACAGTCCCGCCATCGAGTACTTCATCTCAGCGCAACTTCTTGATGCGTTCGCTCGGGCTGATCACGTCGGTCAGGCGGATGCCGAACTTCTCGTTGACCACCACCACCTCGCCATGGGCAATCAGGGTGCCGTTGACCAGCACGTCCAATGGCTCGCCGGCCAGGCGGTCCAGTTCGATCACCGAGCCCTGGTTGAGCTGCAACAGGTTGCGGATGTTGATTTCGGTGCTGCCCACTTCCATGGAAATCGACACCGGGATGTCGAGGATCACATCCAGGTTCGGGCCGTCGAGGCTCACCGGGTCGTTGTTCTTCGGCACGCTGCCGAATTCTTCCATGGCCAGGCGGTTGCCAGCCGGCGCGGTGGCGGCGTCGGCGGCCAGCAGCGCGTCGATGTCGTCCTGGCCAACATCGCCGGTTTCTTCCAGGGCCGCAGCCCACTCGTCAGCCAGGGCCTGGTCTTCGGCGGAAGTGTTTTCGTGTTCGGTAGCCATTACATGTCCTCGGCGCAGCAAACAATCATGAATTAGGGTTGAATCAGCGGCGGTTGATCGGCTCAACCACTTGCAGCGCCAGGTTGCCCTTGTGGGAACCGAGCTTGACCTTGAATGACGGCACGCCGTTGGCGCGCATGATCAGCTCTTGCGGCAAGTCGACGGGGATGATGTCCCCAGGCGCCATGTGCAAAATATCCCGCAGGCGCAACTGGCGGCGGGCCACGGTGGCGCTCAGCGGCACGTCGACGTCCAGCAGGTCTTCGCGCAGGGCCTTGACCCAGCGTTCGTCCTGGTCGTCGAGGTCGGACTGGAAACCGGCGTCGAGCATTTCGCGCACCGGCTCGATCATCGAATACGGCATGGTCACGTGCAGGTCGCCGCCACCGCCATCGAGTTCGATGTGGAAGGTCGACACCACAATGGCTTCGCTGGGCCCGACGATGTTGGCCATGGCCGGGTTCACTTCCGAGTTGATGTACTCGAAATTGACTTCCATGATCGCCTGCCAGGCTTCCTTCAAGTCGATGAAGGCCTGCTCCAGCACCATGCGCACCACGCGCAGTTCGGTGGGGGTGAATTCACGCCCTTCGATCTTGGCGTGACGGCCGTCGCCACCGAAGAAGTTGTCCACCAACTTGAACACCAGTTTGGCGTCGAGGATAAACAGCGCAGTGCCGCGCAATGGCTTGATCTTGACCAGGTTGAGGCTCGTGGGCACGTACAGCGAGTGCACGTATTCACCGAACTTCATCACCTGCACACCGCCCACGGCCACGTCCGCCGAGCGGCGCAGCATGTTGAACATGCTGATGCGGGTGTAGCGGGCAAAGCGTTCGTTGATCATCTCCAGGGTCGGCATGCGCCCCCGTACGATGCGATCCTGGCTGGTCAGGTCGTAACTTTTGACGCTGCCGGGTTCGGCAGCCATTTCGGTCTGTACCAGACCATCGTCCACGCCATGCAACAGCGCGTCGATTTCATCCTGGGACAGCAGGTCTTGCACGGCCATGTCGTGATCCTACTGCAATACGAAGTTAGTGAAGAGCGCCTGCTCGACCACGACTTTGCCGAGTTCTTTCTGGGCCACTTCCTGCACGCTGGCAGTGACCTTCTGGCGCAGCATTTCCTGGCCGACTGGCGTGGCCAGGCTGTCGAAGCTCTGCCCGGAGAACAGCATCACCAGGTTGTTGCGGATCACCGGCATATGCACCTTGAGGGCATCCAGGTCCGCCTGGTTGCGCGCCAGCAAGGTGATGCTCACCTGCAGATAGCGTTGGCGACCATTCTGGTTGTAGTTGGCGACAAAGGCCGGAAGCATCTGCTCGAAGATTGCCGGTTGCTTGACGTTGGTGGCAGCTTCGGCGGCGGGCGCCGGTTTGCTCGCACTGCTGTGCATGATGTACCAGGTGCCGCCCACCGAGGCGCCGATGGCCAGGAGCAGGCCCAGCACAATCAACAGGATCAGCTTGAGCTTGCCTTTGCCTGCGGGGGGAGTTGCTGCGTCGTCGCTCTTCGCCATGCCAATAATCCGTCACTATTCGGGGATTCGTAGATCTATGGCAAGGCAAGAGCAAGTGTTATGCCAGAGTTGGCTGGCAGGCGCAGGAAGATGATCGTTCCCACGCTCTGCGTGGGAATGCATCCTGTGACGCTACGCGTCACCGTGCGCAACGGTCGAAAACATCGCCGACTTCGGGACGCGGAGCGTCCGGGGTGGCATTCCCACGCAGAGCGTGGGAACGATCAGCCAGCTCCCACACTGACCGGGTTTGAACAGGAAGTCAGGCGTAGTAGTCGACCGCGCTGGAGCCAATCACGCTCTGACTCACTGGCGCCGCCACTTCGGCCACGTCCACAGGGCCACCGGCGTCGCCGCTGTCAGCACGCCTGCCGCTGCCACTGACGCCCCGCGCCTGGCCCTGCTGTTGCTGCTGGTCCTGCCCCCGCGATTGGTCGGAGACATTCACATCCACCTGCCCCATGCCCTGCTGGGCAAACATCTCCCGCAAACGCCCCGACTGGCTCTCCAGCGCTTCACGCACCACCGCATGGCCGCTCATGAAGTTGACCTGGGCTTGCTGATCCGCCGTCATGTTGACCTTGATATCCAGGCGCCCCAGCTCAGCGGGCTGCAACTGGATCTCGGCCGACTTGAGGTTGGCGCTGGACAGGTACATCACGCGGTTGACCACCTCTTCGGTCCAGCCGCTCTGGTGCATGGCCAGGGGCGCATTGGTGACGGGCGGCAAGGCATTCGCGGTTTTCGGTGTGGCCGCCTGGGTGAGCGCCGCCAGGCGGTTGGCGAAGTCGTCCACACGGGTGTCGCTGCTGGCGTTCTTGAGGTCCTTGAGGCCGTCATCGATCAGCGCGCCGAAGGCCTTGTCACCGCCTTGGTCGGTGCTGTCCTTGGTGGCTTGCTGGTCAACCATGTTGGCTAGGCCAGCGGCAAAGTTCTGCGCAGCGGTCGGTTGGTCCTGGGTGGTGGGCGCGGCTTTCTGCGGCGCCTGGCTGCTGGCCGAGACGTGACCGCCCTGCTCCATCGCCAGGCGCACGGCCGGCATCGAATCCAGCGGGTCAGCCTCGGGGTCGAAGGCCGGCTGCTTGGGCTCCTCGGTCACCGCGATGAGCGGCAGGGCCTGGTCATCTTCGGCAGCGACGGCAGGCGCTTGTACGGGCACAGGGACCGCCACCGGCGTTACGGTGGCAACCAGCGCCGGGTCGGCCACCGGTTGCTGCGCCAGGGACGGGTCGGCCGGTGGCTCGCCTTCACTGTCTGCGCTGTCGTCGCTCTTGGCCGGCTTGGCAGGCAAGGGATTGCCGCTATCGGCAACCGCTGGCGCGCTGGCGGCAGGTTTATCGCTGGCTTCAGCCGCTTTGTCGCGCACGGGTTTGGCTGGCGCGTCGTCGCTCTTGGCCTGCGGTTTGGCAGCTTGCTTGGCAAACACTTGAGCGAAGCCAGCGCCCTTGTCCCGCGGGGCCGCAGGCGCTACCGCAGGCGTGGCGGCCGGCGCTTGAGGCTTGGCCGCGGTGGCAGCCTGAAGGAGCGAATGGGGGGCGACTGGCATAAGTAAGGGTCTCCACTGCATGGGGTCGGGGATGCAGTCTATGGAGGTAGAGCAAGAGTCGGGCCAGGTTTACAAAATGCCTGGACATATCCGATTCAATGTAGGAGCGAGTTTGCTCGCGAAAAACTCACAGGCGCCGCATTCATCCAGGAAGTACGCGTTATCGTTGACGTTTTTCGCGAGCAAGCTCGCTCCTACATTCATACAGTGGCTTGACCAGCGCGAACTCATGATCAATCTGATCAACCAGTGCACCTAGATCCGAGGCCGCCTCGACGGCCTCGGCCTCCAGCAACTCACACAATTGGGCCAAACGCACCGCCCCTAGATTGCCGCTGCTGCCTTTGAAACTGTGGGCAATCCGCCCCAACGTTTTGGCGTCGCCTCCAGCCTTGCGCAGTGCTGCGACGCGCTCTTGCGAGTCCTCGATAAAGGTGTCGAGCAACGTCGGGTACTCGCTCTCCATGACTTCCTGCAAGTCCGACAACACGTCGGGGTCCAAATGAATCTCAGCCACTTGCTCGCTCCTTGATCAAGAATCGGCGGATTATGCCAGAGCCTCCCAACAAAACTCCACGCAGACACTGCGCCCGCCATCGGACCAGCCTACAGCGCTGCTCAGTTGACGCACCAGGCTAAGACCCCGACCAGACAGACGGTCGATGTCCACGGGGCGGGCCAGCTCCTGTTCCACATCAAAACCCTGCCCGCTGTCTTCGACGCGCAAGGTCAATTTGCCGCCCTTGTCGGTGGGTACCACCTGCACATGCACGCGCACGTAACCGCTGTCCAACTGCGCCAGCCGCTCATGGCGCTGGCGATAATACTGCGCAAACCCCTGGGCATCGCGCTTGAGCCGTGAATCCAGGCCCAGCACGCCATGCTCCAGCGCGTTGGAATACAGCTCGGCCATCACGCTGTAAAGCGCCCCACCCTGCTCACGCAGGCCGTGGATCTCCAGCAGCAGTTGCAGCAGGTACGGCAGCGGGTTGTAGGTTCTGAGGGTCTGGGCGCGAAATTCGAAACTCACCGACCAATCCAGCGGGCACGACTGGCCGCTGTCAGCATACATCGGCTCGGCCGCCCGCAAGGGCTGGCCTGCCTGCAACGTGATCTCGACCATGCTGACGTCATCGCGCGCCTGGCCGCGAAAGGCCGCCAGGGCCTGCTCGATGTCCTCGAACAGGCGGTCAGGCTCGCGGTTGGCGGCGAACACCTGCTGCAAGCGCTCGGCGCCGAACAGTTGATCGTTGGCGTCAGCGGTGTCCAGCACACCATCGGAGAGCAAAAACACCCGGTCGCCCAACGCCATGGGCCAGACTTCGGTGCTGTCATCGAACGCCTCTGCCGACAACACCCCCAAGGGCAGGTGCCGCGACATCAACGGCGTGCGCCTGCCGGTGGCAACTTCATGCACATAGCCTTCGGGCATGCCGCCGTTCCACACCTCCACCGCCCGCCGCTGGGCGCTCAGGCACAGCAAGGTGGCGCAGCAGAACATGTCCACCGGCAGGATGCGCTTGAGCTTGGCGTTCATTTCCCGCAGGGTCTGCGTGAGGCCGTAGCCCTTGGCGGTCATGCCGTAGAACACTTCGGCCAGGGGCATGGCACCGATGGCGGCCGGCAGGCCATGGCCGGTGAAATCCCCGAGCAGCACGTGCATGTCACCCGATGGCGTGTAGGCCGCCAGCAACAAGTCACCGTTGAACAGCGCATAAGGCGATTGCAGGTAGCGAATATTCGGCGCGGCGTTGATACAACCGGAATGGGCGACCTTGTCGAACACCGCCTTGGCCGCCCGCTGTTCATGCATCAGGTGTTCGTGATGCTTGGCGATCAGGTCACGCTGTTGCAAAACCGTGGCCTGCAGGCGGCGCAGGCGGTCCATGGCGTTGATCTTCGCCGCCAGGATCAAGGGGTTATAGGGCTTGGGCAAAAAGTCATCGCCACCGGCGTCCAGGCACTGGGCCAGGGCTTCGCTTTCGCGCAGCGAGGTGAGGAAGATGATCGGCACCAGCGCCTCCCCCGCCAATTGCTTGATCTGCCGCGCGGCTTCAAAGCCGTCCATCACCGGCATCAGCGCGTCCATCAACACCAGTTGCGGGCGCTCACGGGCAAACACCTCAATCGCTTCGGCGCCATTGCTGACAGTCAGCACCTGATGGCCCTGGCGGCGGATGATGCTCGCCAGCAACAGGCGGTCGGCGGCGCTGTCTTCGGCGATCAGGATGGTCAGCGCTTCAAGGACCGGGGCCAAGGCGCTCAACTGATGTCGAACAGCTTGTCGAAGTTGGAGATGGCGAGGATCTTGCGAACGTCGGAGTTGCTGTTCGTCACGCGGACCTCGGCGTCATCGCCGCCGGCATGATCACGTAGCAACAGCAGCATGCCGAGGGCTGAACTGTCCATGTAGGTGGCCTCCTTGAGATCGACGATATAGATCTCGGGGACCTTGTAGAAACGCTCGTAGGCCTCCCGAAACGCCTGGTGGCTGCCGAAATCGAACCGGCCCTTGATTGCGATCGTCAACTTCTTCCCGTCCAGGGATACTTCTGACTCGACTGTCATGTGACTGCTTCCTTGTCGTTGCACTAGACACAAGGTGTAGCAGCTGAAGAGCATCTGAGCAACACAGCGAATCAACTGTGGGAGCTGGCTTGCCTGCGATGGCGGCGTGTCAGCCACGGAATCTTTAACTGAACCACCGCTTTCGCAGGCAAGCCAGCTCCCACACTGGGTTTGTAGTGCCGATTAGAACTGTTCTGGGCGGGGAAGGCGTTGGGACAATTCATCGAGCAGCTTTTGCTCGCGCTTGTCTTCGATGGCGCGCGCTTCGTCGATGTAGCGCTGCACCAGTTTGCGCAGCCCCTCGACCCGGGCAAACGCCTGTTGCCAGGCCTCGCGGGCTTTGTCGAGGTTGGCCTCGTGCCAGGCCAGGCTCTGGCGTTGCTGACCAACGGCGGTTTCAAGCTGATTGAGAAAGCCCTGGTATCCCATCAGCCACTGGCCGGACACACCCTGGCTGCCGCGCTCGATCCACTGTTGCTGGTACTCGCCACGAAAGCGCTCCAGGTCGCCCAGCTTGCTTTGGGCCAAACGCACCTGGCCCTGGAAGTAGCCAAGGCGCTGTACGGCGGCTTTCTCGGCCTTTTCGGCCATGTCCACCACTGGGG
>NZ_WKCD01000163.1:0-12158 GCF_021606625.1 Pseudomonas sp. PA-4-8C | reverse complement strand
CGCGCCATCCATGGCGCGGGGCGGCTAACCCGGCGTCCTGCCGGGTTACCCACGAATTCAAGCCTGCGTTCGGCCAGCGTGGTTTAACGGGGCGCCTGAGATCAAGATCACAAGCAGATCAAGAGCAGGATCAAGAGCGGCTCGCTTCGCATCGTGGTTACCGTCTGCTGCTACAGCCCACAAAGTTGTGTAGATACCTATGGCCATCGCAGGCAAGCCAGCTCCTACAAGGGGCAATATTTCAAGTGGGGAAGGTGTAGGCCCGCTCTACCTTGCACACCCGCGTGTGAAACGCCGCATACCAAGTGGCCCGCCCTTGCTCGCGCACCTGCCGATGCTCGGCCTGCTGTTTCCAGGCCAGGATCGCCGCCTCGCTGGTCCAGTAGGACACAGTGATCCCCAGCCCATCCTCCCGCGCTGATTCCACCCCCAGAAACCCCGGTTGTTGCCTGGCCAGTTCCAGCATGCGTGTGGCGGCCTCGCCATAACCCAGGTCGGCGTCGGTGCGCAGCGAGCTGAAAATCACCGCGTAATACGGTGGGGCGGGTGTCTTGGCGATCATGCCGATACCTCCTGGCAGGCTTTGAGCAGCGCAATCGCCAGCGGCGGCGTGATGCCCTTGAGCGCGGCGCGTTCGGGCTGGAACAGGGTGGCGACGAAGAACGGGTGGTCGAGCAGTTCCACCGCGCGCAGGTCGCCCGCCGAATTGTGGCCGGTGGGGATCAGGTTGGCTTGCAGCAGGGCGTCGGCGAAGGTGGGGTTGATGCCGTAGCGGCAGCGGTATCCTTCGTGGATATCCAGGCTGCCGTAGGACTGGGCAATGCGCGTGTATGGGGCCAGGCGCACGGTGTCGTTCACTTCCACCATAGAGCAGGCCAGCGGCGTGATGACGGCGCGTTCAGCATCCGGCATTAATTCGCCATGTTGGGCATCGGCCCAACCGAGCACGTTGCGGGCATATTCCAGCACGGCATGTTGAAAACCGCCGCAGGTGCCGAGGAAAGGACGACCTTGTTCGCGGGCAAAACGTATCGCCCGCAGGGCGCCGTCGACATCGCGATAGGGGCTGCCGGGCACGCACCAGAAGCCGTCAAAGTCGTGCAGGGCAGAAGTGCAGGTGAGGGTGTCGGTGGCCAGCCATTGCACCTGGACGCTCAGGCCCAGAGCGTCGGCGGCCTGTTGCAGGGCCACGGGAATGGCCTGGTGGGCGGTCACATCGGGGTTGTAGTCACCGATCAGGGCAAGGTGCAGCGCGGGGGTTGGCATCGTGTACGTCCCATGGCTTGTGGTGGGTTGATACCCACTATAGATTGGCGCTCACGCAATCAGTATTGGCGTTTGCCCATATGTTCAATGCAGCCACGCACTATCAAATCGACTACGCCGACCTGTCATTGATTCTGGCCCTGGTGCGCGGCGGTACTCTGGCGCGGGCGGCTGCGCTGCTGCGGGTGGATGTGTCCACGGTGTTCCGTGCGGTGCGGCGGCTGGAGGCGGCGCTGGGCCAGACCCTGTTTGAAAAAAGCCGTGCCGGTTATTTGCCCACCGGCCTGGCGAGCAACCTGGCACAACAAGCCGAGCGTGCCGAGCAGGCGCTGGAGGCGGCGCGTATTGGCGTGGAGCAGGGCGGTGAAGTGATCAGCGGTACCGTGCGCCTGACCTGCACCGACTCGGTGTTGCAAGGCTTGCTGTTGCCGGCCCTCGCGCAGTTCATGCCGGCCTACCCGGCGTTGACCCTGGAACTGAGCACCTCCAATGACTTCGCCAACCTCAGCCGCCGCGATGCGGATATCGCCCTGCGCCTGACGAAGGCGCCGCCAGCGCATCTTGTCGGACGCTGCCTGGGGGCGGTGACCTATCAGGTGTGTGCCAGTGCCGACTATGCGCGCCAGCACCCAGGCCATGACTGGGCCAACCTGACCTGGATCGCGCCAGATGACTTTTTACCCGATCACCCCACCGTCATCTGGCGTCGTGAACATTTGCCGGGCGTGCGTCCCCGTTATCGGTGCAACAGCATGCAGTCGGTGACCGAATTGGTAAGGGCTGGATTGGGCGTGGCGGCACTGCCGGATTTTCTCATGGGCGATGGCCTGCAACCGCTGGGCCCTGCGCTGGCAGGGCACGATACGGCGCTGTGGTTGTTGACGCGGCCTGATTGCCGGGCGTTGCGCTCGGTGGTGACGCTGTTTGATGAGCTGGGGCGGCATGTGCGCTGGCTGCGAAGTTAACCTGCAGACAGCCAGCGCCAATGGGTCAGCGATTACCTCGCTCGTTTGCAAACGCGCTCACCGCCTGTACCGCCTCGCCGGTGCCTTCGCGAATTTGCAGGATCACCGTGCCGGCCTGGTTGGCCAGTTCCACACCCTGGGCGGCGCGGTCGCGGGTGGCGTCCATGCTGTCGATGGCTTGGCGGGTTTCGTCCTGGATCATGGCGATCATGCCGGAGATTTCGGCGGTGGAGCCGCTGGTGCGCGCCGCCAGTTGCCGCACTTCATCGGCCACCACGGCAAAGCCACGGCCCTGCTCGCCGGCGCGGGCGGCCTCGATGGCGGCGTTGAGGGCCAGCAGGTTGGTCTGGTCGGCGATGCCGCGAATGGTGTTGACGATGGCGGTGATCTGTTGCGAGCGCTCGCCCAGCTTGGCGATCAGTTGCGAAGAGGCGTCGATATCCACGGCAATGTCGCGCATGCCGGTGGCGGTTTTCTGAATCACCTCGGCGCCTTTTTCAGCCATCTCCTGGGTGTTCAACGACAGGTGATAAGCCTGGGCGGCGCTCTGTGCGTCAGCGGCATGCTGTAGCACGCGGGCGGTGACGTCCGAGGCGAACTTCACCACTTTGCACAGGCGCCCGCTGGCGTCGTACACCGGGTTGTAGTTGGCTTCCAGCCACACCACCTGGCCGTGTTTATCCACCCGCTCGAACTGGCCATTGAACAGCTCGCCCTGATTCAAGCGCTTCCAGAACTCGCTGTAGGCTGCACTATTGGCCAGCTCCGGTGTGCAGAACAGGCGGTGATGCTTGCCCTGAATCTGCGCCAGGCTGTAGCCCATGCGCTGCAGGAAATTGCTGTTGGCGGTAATGATGGTGCCGTCGAGGTTGAACTCGATCATCGCCATGGCGCGGTCGATGGCTTCGAGCTTGGCGTTGGCTTCACTTTCGGCCTGCAGGCGCGGGGTGACGTCCATGGCGTATTTCACCACTTTGATCACGTTCCCCGCTTCATCCCGTACCGGGTTATAGCTGGCTTCCAGCCACACCGAGGCACCGTTGGCGCCTACTCGTTCAAAGGTGCCCGACTGGAATTGGCCGTTGCGCAGGTGTGTCCACAGCTGGTTGTAATCCGCGCTGCGGGCGAACGCCGGGGTACAGAACATCCGATGGGGCTGGCCCAGGATCTGTTCGGCGCGGTAGCCCATGGTCTTGAAGAAGTTGTCATTGGCGCGCAGCACGGTGCCTTGCAGGTCGAATTCGATCACGGCCATGGAGCGCTCGATGGCGTCCAGCAGGCTGGTCTGTTGGGCAAGGCTGTGTTGCAGGGTACTGATGGTTTTCTTGTGAGCGTGAAATAGCATGGTGGAGGGCTCGGGCATGCAAGCGTATGCGGGGTCCATGTATTTGCGCCTGACCCCGTAGGGCCCCTGGCCTTACGGTTGACTTGCTCATTGCCAGCTTCCTGATGCTGACAGAGGGGGTGGAACAACGGTCTCAGAGTGATCAATCGGCCTGGAAGTTCGCCCATCAGGCAGGACTATTTTGTCCAGGCGACCAATGGCGGCATTATGCTATTGCAGCAGGTGGGCGGAGCAAGATTCGGACGAGGTGTCATCAGACAACTGAGGCTGAATGAACGGCCGTGCATTCGCTGATCTTGACGCGGTTGCGGCCGCTGTTTTTGGCGGTGTACAACGCGCGATCCGCCGCATCGAGCCACATGACCGCGTCCTTGAACGACGGGTGGAAATCCGCCAGGCCAATGCTCAGGCTCACGCGCAGGTCCGGGATCTGCGCATGACGATAGCCGCTGAAGGTTTCGCGTAGATGTTCCATCACCTGCGCAGCGGCGTGCAGCGGCATTTTCGGCAGAATCACACTGAATTCATCGCCGCCGTAGCGGCCGGCCAGGTCTTCTTCGCGCAAGTGTTCGCGCAGCGCCTGGCTCAACTGGAGCAGAACCGCGTCACCGACGGTGTGGCCATGTACGTCATTGATGTGCTTGAAGTGGTCGATATCGATCAAGGCAATGGTCGCTTGGCCTTGTTGCTGCTGGCATTTGTGAAACTTGATGTTCAGCAGGTCTTTCCACGAACCATGGTTGAGCAGGCCGGTAAGGCTGTCGACGCGGCTCAGGGCGCTGAGGGCGCGTTTGTGTTCCGACAGTTTGATCGCTAACTGGTAACAGACCATGCCGATGGCCATCGGGTAGAGCGTCAGCATCGGCAGGCAGGTGTAGACCTCGGTGAGGCTGACGCTGGGGTCGAACTTGACGTCGAACAGGCCCCAGGCCACCGCGATACCGGCCGCCTGTGCCAGCAACCCGCGCAGGAACAGGCGTTTGCCACCGGCTGCGACGTTGTTCATGGCCATCATCGACAGAATGGTCACCGCTGTCAGTGGCGAAAACTGAGTGGCTGCGGCCCAGAATCCGCCCAGCAATGAGTCATACAGCAGGTTGCGTTGTTCGGCCTGGTAGGGAAACGGCGAGCGGGTGGAAATCAGGTACGCCACGTGCGGCCAGGCAATGCCGTTGAACAACAGCAACGCCCAGACCCAACCGGGCATCGACAAGGGATACAACGCCCCGATCACGCTGATGCTGCCGATACCCAGGCCGATAATCCTTGGCGTGTAGATTCGCCTGGCAAATGAAAGCCCTTTGCCTCGTCTGTTTTCCATAGTGTCCTGGGTCAACTTTTTTGCGGGTGCAACAGCACGCGTTAACGGGCAGAGCCGGTGGTCGGATAAGAAAGGTGAATTGTCGATTATTCGCGTGGGAATAATCAGTGTCCTTCCAGGCCATTTGCGCAAAACAGCGGGTAAAAGCGCCAGAAACGACCTTAAATGTCGCGCCTGCAACAGGGGTTACTGGGGCGGGCGCTGCGTGCTGACTTCGTAACCGGCGAGGAACAGGTCGATGGCCGATTCGATGACGTGGGCCTGTGCGGCAAGGTCGAGGGTGGGCTGGCCGAGGGTGATTTGCGGCCAGAACGCAAAGGCCTTGAGCAGGCTTTGGATCTGATGGGCGGCGAACGCCGGGTCGGTGCAGGTGAGGCGGCCGTCTTCCTGAGCGGCGCGTACCCATTGGGTAAAGCCTTCTTCCCGCGCACTGAGGCGGTTGACCATGTCTTGCGCGCGCTCCGGCGAATGGATGGTGGCAGCAATGGCCACGCGTGCCAGGTCGAGGAAGTTGGCGTCCGACATCATCTGCATTTTCGCTTCCAGCAACGTGCGCAGTTGGCCGCGCAGCGGGCGGTCGCTGGTGTAGATCACGTCCAGTTGGGCAACGCTGCTGGCCCACAACTGGTGGAGGATCTCGGCGAACAGTTCTTCTTTACTAGGAAAGTGGTTGTACACCGTGCGCTTGGAAACGCCCGCAGTGGCGGCGATTTTGTCCATGCTGGTGACCTCGAAGCCGTTCTCGCGAAATTCGGCAATCGCCGCCGCCACGATGGCTTCGCGTTTACGCTCGGTGAGGCGTTTGGGGGCAGTCATGGAAGGCATTCGACTCAACAATGAAATTACACCGGGCAGTTTACTTGCTCCGGATTTTGTTGCAATCTAGAAACTACACTGTGCAGTGTAATACTTGAGCGGACCGCAGGAGTCACTTCGTCATGGCCACTATTTCAACCCGTCTCGACCCTGCGCCCTCGGCGCCCAAGCCTGCCGAGCAGGACTTGGGGCACTTCAGCAACGACGCCCCGGTGCAACACGGTGGCTTGGGCAAGACCCTGCGTATTTTCTGGAACATGCTGTTCAACAAACCGCGCACCACCCGGCCGGTGGGGCAGATTCCGGTACAGCCACTGACTCGCGAGCAGTTATTGGCCGCACCTGATCACAGCGTGTATCGCCTGGGCCATTCAACCGTGCTGCTGAAAATGCGCGGTAAATTCTGGGTCACCGACCCGGTGTTTGCCGAACGCGCCTCGCCATTGCGTTGGGCCGGCCCCAAGCGTTTTCATCAGCCGCCGATCAGCCTTGAAGAGCTGCCAGCGCTGGAAGCGGTGATCCTTTCCCACAATCATTACGACCATCTCGACCGCAAAGCGGTGGTCCAATTGGCCGAAAAGACCCGCTACTTCCTGGCGCCCCTGGGCGTGGGCGACACGCTGGTCAAATGGGGCGTAGACGCCAGCAAAGTCCGCCAGTTGGAGTGGTGGAAGGGCACCGAGGTCGATGGTGTTCGTTTTGTCTGCACGCCGGCCCAGCACTTTTCCGGGCGCGGCCTGTTTGATGGCAACCAGACCCTATGGTGCTCCTGGGTGATGATCGACGACACGCGACGTATCTTCTTCAGCGGCGACACCGGCTATTTCGACGGTTTCAAACGCATCGGCGAGCAGTACGGGCCGTTTGACCTGACCCTGATGGAAACCGGCGCTTACAATGTCGAGTGGCCTCATGTGCACATGCAGCCGGAGCAAACACTGCAGGCGCATATCGATCTGAAAGGGCGCTGGCTGTTGCCGATTCACAATGGCACCTTCGACCTGGCCTTCCACGCCTGGCACGAACCGTTCGACCGCATCATGGCCCTGGCCTGGGAGCGCAATGTCTCGATCACTACCCCGGCAATGGGCCAGGCATTTCGCTTGAACCAGCCCGAGCGTGGGCATGCGTGGTGGCTGGAAGTGGAGCCTCAACCGGTCAACGAACACGCAGCAGGCTGAGCCGAAAACCTGCTTGGAAAAGAGTTTTTCAGCGGATTTCAGCTCTGCGACAAACGCCAAATGAGAGTGCGATGATCCCGCGGGAATTTTATCTCCGGGAGGACGTTTCGATGGACAGCCACTGTAAGAAGCTTTGGAGAATGGGGTTGCCTTGTGCCCCAGCCCAGCCACTGCCCGCGCCAATAAACGCCGCCGACTTGCCCGCTTCACCACCCCATGCAGCACCCACTTCTATTGTCTTTGGCGCCGAACAGGCTGCGGGCGCCACGCTCGTCCCTGGTTATAGCGCCCTGGCGCCCCATATACGGCCAGTGCGTGACCCCGCGCTATCACTTGTCGCCATCAGCGGTGTGGACCCTACTGAACCGGTGATGGTCGAAGTACCGCTAGTATTGAATAACACCACGTTCACCGCCACGCAGGCGTTGACGGGCTATCGGATCGGCTATGCAGAGCGCTATGTGCAGGGCAATCAGGTTGAGCCGGTTGAGCGCAGCGCGGCTTTGCAGCGGGTCTTCGACACCCTGCGTCACGCCGGTGTGCAATGGGTAGCGGTGGACATGCAGCGCAGTGGCGACAGTCAGCAGGCCTGTCGTGAAATCGATGAACTGGTGGCAGGTCTTCGCCTGGATGCCCTGGTGTCGGAGGATCCCCACGCCGCCTTTCATCATGCCATAAGAGGCGGATACCCCTCTGTGTGTGAAACCCTGGAGGATGGCTCCCGAGTCTGGTTTTACGGTGCGCGCTGGGCAGGTGATCGTTTGGCGGCACTGGCGCGCGCTTACCGCGTGCTGCGGCCATAGATGGTATAGATGCCTACACCGGGCTGGGAAGGGTAGGACGCGGTGACAAGATTCGCCTGAAATAACAGTGGGGTATCGGCTCTTAGACTGGTGCGGCGTTATCGGCAGATAGCGATCACACTCAGTCAAACAGAGGGGCACTTCATGATCGGACCAGTTTCGGCAGGTGGATGGGCGACAGGCCTGCTTCAGGAGCTTTCAAACCCTGTGCAAGGTTTCAAAAGTGCCTGCCAGATGTCAGTGGAGATGGCCCAAGGAGGTGGTGTCACCTCAGAGTCACTGTTGAAGGACTCGCTCAAGCAAATTGCCAATATTGATCGTGGACTACAGGGCGGCAATGCGTTTTTGGAAACCAACCCGGATGCCATGCGAGAGGCGAAAGCCCGCGATCAGGAACGTGCCGATGGCCGTGTTCGCGGGCATTTGCATGGCGTGCCGATAGCGCTGAAGGATGTCTTTGAAACCAACGACCGCATGCAGACCAGCGCAGGCTCAAAGGCCTTGGTGGGCGCGCCGGCCAGTAAAAACGCCAAGGTCGTCGACAATTTGCTGAAAGCCGGAGTGGTGATTGTAGGCAAAACCAATATGAGTGAGCTGTCCAACTTTCGCTCACTATCACCGGCCGATGGCTGGAGTTCCCGAGGTGGCCAGACGTTGAACCCTCATCGACTCGGAGGGCCAGTGGCGGGCTCGAGTTCAGGCTCGGCGGTGGCGGTGGCCCAGGGGCATGTGCCGGTGGCGTTAGGGCTGGAAACCAACGGATCGATCATCAGCCCCGCAGCCTACAACGGTGTGTTTGGCCTGAAAACCACGACGGGCCTGGTCAGCACCGAAGGCGTCATGACCAGCACCCGCATGGATGCGGTGGGGACCTTCACCCGCAATATCTGTGATGCGGCAGAAGCGCTTAACGCAATGACCGAGACCAACGTCTACACCGAGGGCCTGCACGCTGATGCCTTGAAGGGCAAGCGAATTGGCTACACCCCTTTGCCTGAGTTGTCCGCAGAGGAGGCCAAGGACCCGGCCAAGCTTGCAGACCGCAAGCACTATGAGGCGGCGCTCGAAGTGATGAAGGCCCAAGGGGCGATTCTGGTGCCCTTGGAGCGGTTGGACGCCGGTGTCCCCGACGAAGCCTATGAGGGCTATAACGAGGCGATGTTCTCGGAGGTCAAGCAACAACTGGAAGACTATTTGGCTGGGCGAGAAGGTTTGCCGGTCAAGTCACTTTCTGAGCTGGTTGCTTTTATCAAACGCACACAGAAATCTGGTGAGCCTGACCAGAAACTGCTGGAAATGATCAATGACCTGGAGACCACCCCGGAAAAACGCGAAGCGTTGTGGGAAGCGATTCTTCCTGTATTTCAGAAAACCATTGATGACCCCATAAAGGAGCACAAGCTCGACGCCCTGGTGTCGAACTTTCTGTCCCACAATTATTTTTACAGTGCGGCGGCCGGGTACCCAGGTATATCCGTTCCGTCAGGCATGGACGAGGAAGGCATGCCCACGGCACTTTACTTATATGGCTGCGGCAACAGTGAAGCCACTTTGCTGGCAGTTGCCTATGGTTATGAACAAGCCTCGCAGGCCATTCAAAAACCGGCTTTTCTCCCGGGTATTCCTTCGACGCAAACACCAGCCAGTCCAGATAAAACGGTTGAGGCCACCAACGGCTGAATTTGAGTCAGCCTCTGCTGGTTGCCACTGTTGAACCCATCAATTGAGAAATGAGGCCTTGCACAGAAGGTTGCGCCGCCGGGGTATCAAACCGGCGCGCACTCATTCCCCACCCCGGTGCGAACCCCGGGAAAAACACCAGCCCTTCGGCCTCCAGGCGAAACGCCAGGATCAAACGGGTTTCATCGTCCACGTCACCGTGGCCTTCCAATTGCTCAATTGTTTGCACCGCCACGCCAGCCTGGCGAGCCAGCTCTTCGCGGCTCCAGCCCAGCATGACGCGCGCCTGCGCGCAGTGTTTGGCGGTGAATTGATGCAGGACGATCTGTTGTTCTACGAAAGAACTCATTGCCAGAGAGGACATGGGGTTTCTCCAGGTTCGACAGGGGAGGTGCAACTATACTGTGTTTTTGTACAGTTGTTTCTACCGCTCATCCATTGGCGTTGCAGCCCCTTATGATTCCAGCCCTGGCGCCTCACGAATAATCAGGTGGTCCAGGTTCTCGATCCTGGCGCTGAATACCCCGAACGTTTGCTCGGGGTTTTTCTTACTGGGCACCTGCATAAGCTGCGGTGTGACGCCATAGAAAAAGCAATACAGCGGCCGTTCACTGCTGGCCGCCGCCTTGATCTGCTCCAGGAATGCCGTGCGCTTGCGGTAGTTTTCGATGAGCTTTTTGCTCAGGTAGACGTTCACCGAATAAGGCCTTTTGTCGAGCCACACCTTCTTCTCGAAGTCGATGCGAAAGCTGCTGGTGTAGTCCTTGATGGCCTTGATCTTGCCCCAGTAAATCAAACCCTGGTTGTCTTGCAGGTATTCGATCTTCTTGAAGAATGCCCAGTAGGTCGCCGTGTGCTCACCGATCTTCAGGGGCATTGCCTTGAGCTTGTCCTTGTCATCGATGTTGGACACGTAGCACTCCACCGGGTGTGCGAATACGCTGGTTTTGTCCGGGGTTGTGTCATTACTGCCAGAGGATGTCGTAGTGCGGTTTGCAGGCGCTTTCGTCGGTTCCTGCAGGGCGCTTGCATCGTTGCCGACTACCGGCGTTTTAGGCTCATACAGTCGCCGCGTCAGCACAAATTCCGATGGGAAATTTTCCTCACGCTCGTCATCACTTTCACCCGTCGCCGATTTATGGCTGCCGGCATAGCGGCAGCCATCGATATGCCGAGTGCCGGGTTTGTTCTTGAAGTGCGGCGTGCGCTGGTAGTTGACGTTCTTGGCGTTGAAAGTGCTCAACGCATTGGTGCTATCGAAGGCCGCGCGGCAGGCGTCGTTGGGGCACAGGAAGCTGTCCTTGTCGGAATCGAAGCCGGTGCTTTCGTCGAAATTCAGGTCTCGCACGTCGTAGATCGACACTTTGTCGTCGAGACTCACGCTGTAGGCCGTAGCGAATTTCATGGGGCTCGGGTCCGTCAGAGGTTTGGCTATTAATAGCCGGATCTTGCATAAATATCAGCAAGAACCTGCCACGCGTCGCCCGCTCAAGAAACACAGCGTGCCGCCTATGGCAGTAAGTGCGGCCAGGGCAAAGAACATGCTGGTGGGTGCCGCGTTGATCAGCAGGTAGCCACAAATCACCGGACTCATGGCTCCGCCAAACGCGGCCAGGTTCTGGGCACCGTAGTAACTGCCCCGTAGTGCATCCGGCGCAATGGTGTCGATAAACAGAAATTCCGAGGGGTAAATGATCATCTCGCCCAAGGTGAACACGAACATCGCCAGGCACCAGCTCAGCAGACTGTTCGCCTGGCTGAAGCCGACCAACCCGGCAATAAACAATAAGGTGCCCAGCACGATCCAATGGCGCAGTTGCTCGCGCTTGAGGAATCGACCGATTTGGTACTGCATCAAAATCACGGTGATCGCGTTACAGGCCAGCACCGCCGACAGAATTTTCAGTGCCTGGTCGGGTGTGTAGGCCACTAGCAAAAACTGCGACAGATACAGGGTGTAGCGCCCATGGACTATGGTGCTCAACAGGCTGCCGCTGGTGAACAGGATCAACGTGCGGTCGTTGCGCAAGGTGCGCAGGGTGCTGAGAAAACTCTGGGGTTTATGACGGTCGTCCCGTTTAGTCGGCGCAATACCGATCATCAGGAACAGGCTGCCAAAGGCAATGGCACTGGCAATCAGGAACGGCGCCCACGGCAGTTGGCCAGCAATCAATACGCCCAACATCGGGCCGGTCGCATAGCCCACATTGGTCAGGGTATAGCGCAGGGAAAACACCTTGGCGCGCTCGCCCACCGGTAGGTTCTCGCTGATGATCGCCTTGGAGCCGATCAGGAACAACGCCGACGCGGCTTCAGTGATGACCAGGGTCAAGGTGGTGAGGTAGAGGTTGCTGGCAAAGGTCAGCAATAAAAAACCGATGGAGCTTGAAAGCATGGCCAGGATCAGCAGCTTGCGCTTTTCCAGGCGGTCGATGATGTAGCCGCCGTACAACCCCAGGAGCGTGGCGATGAACACCGCGATCCCCATCAGCAGGCCGATGTCCTGCTGGTTGAGGCCCAGGCGTGTGCTCAGCCACAGGGCCAGCAACGGGCTGGTCATGGCGCGGCTGACCACGATGGTCACCGAGCAGATCATCAGGCGACGGATTACCAGGGAGTAGGTGGCCAAGGTGGGGGCAAGCGTCCTTGTTATATTTTCACGACAACACAACTTAAATGTGAACACCGAACCAGCTCCCACAGGTTTTGCGGTGTTTACTGGCCTGCGTTTATGCTGATCTTCTCGACCGCACCTTGCTCCAGATCCCACTTCTTCAGGAT
>NZ_WKCD01000162.1:0-12172 GCF_021606625.1 Pseudomonas sp. PA-4-8C | reverse complement strand
TCGGTGGGCAACTCGCTCAATGACTTTTTCTACGAAGCCTTTCTAGACGAACTGGCCGACAAAGGCGGCCATGACCCCTATGAACTGCGCCTGCACCTGCTGCGCGACAACCCGCGCCTGACCACCCTGCTGCAAGCGGCCGCCGAGCTGTCTGGCGGTTGGAAGCGTGGGCCTTACACCGCCGAAGACGGCACCCGCCGTGCACGCGGCGTAGCCA
Organism: Pseudomonas sp. PA-4-8C; assembly: GCF_021606625.1. Classification (NCBI taxonomy): domain Bacteria; kingdom Pseudomonadati; phylum Pseudomonadota; class Gammaproteobacteria; order Pseudomonadales; family Pseudomonadaceae; genus Pseudomonas; species Pseudomonas sp. PA-4-8C. The sequence goes on along the minus strand of NZ_WKCD01000162.1, from coordinate 11,955 downwards.
TGGCTTCGCCGTTTGGCTCCCATGCGGCGGTGGTGGCCGAGGTGTCGATCGAGAACGGCCAGGTCAAGGTTCATCACATCTGGCAAGCGATTGACCCGGGCAGCATCGTCAACCCGGCGATTGTGGAAGCGCAGGTCAACGGTGCCGTGGCCTTGGGCCTGTCGCAAACCCTGTTGGAGGAAGCGGTGTACGTGGATGGCAAGCCACGGGCGCGCAACTACGACCTTTATCCGGTGCTGCCGCCTTCGCGTATGGCGCAGGTCCACGTGAAGATCGTAGAGAGCGGCGAAAAGATGGGTGGCATCGGCGAACCGCCGTTGCCAGCTGTGGCCCCCGCCGTGGCGAATGCCGTGGCGCAATTGACCGGCCAACGCATCCGTAGTCTGCCTTTGAGCCGTTACACCTTCAGCTAACCGACAGGGAATGCCCATGAATAACCGCCGATTCGCAAGAACCGCAGGGTGGCTGGTGCTGCCCTGCGTGGTCGCCGCTGGCGTGCTGGCCTGGTACGTCACACGCCAGCCCGCCTCGCCTTTTGAACAACAGCAAAGCACAAGTTTCGACCCCGCCTTGGTCAGCCGCGGTGAATACGTCGCCCGCGTAAGTGACTGCGTGGCCTGCCACAGCCTGCCAGGCAAGACGCCCTTCGCCGGCGGCCTGGAAATGGCCACGCCGCTGGGAGCGATCCACGCCACCAACATCACCCCCGACCGCGAGCATGGCATCGGCACCTATAGCCTGGCCGACTTCGACCGCGCGGTACGCCACGGCGTGGCGCCGGGTGGGCGACGGCTCTACCCGGCCATGCCCTACCCGTCTTACGTCAAACTCAGCGATGACGACATCCAGGCGCTGTACGCATTTTTCATGAAAGGCGTGCAACCGGCCAATGAGCCCAACCTGCCCAGCGGCATTCCCTGGCCGCTCAACCTGCGTTGGCCCATCGCCCTGTGGAACGGTGTGTTTGCGCCCACCGCGACCTACGCCGCCAAGCCCGGCCAGGACGCGCTGTGGAACCGTGGCGCGTATATCGTGCAAGGCCCTGGCCACTGCGGCAGTTGCCACACGCCACGCGGGCTAGCGTTCAACGAGAAAGCCCTGGACGAATCCGGCGCGCCATTCCTGGCCGGTGCCCTGCTCGACGGCTGGTACGCCCCCAGCCTGCGCCAGGACCACAACACCGGCCTGGGCCGCTGGAGTGAGGAACAGATCGTGCAGTTCCTCAAGACCGGTCGCAACCAGCATGCCGTGGTCTATGGCTCCATGACCGAGGCCTTCAACAACTCCACGCAGTTCATGCAGGATGATGACCTGGCCGCGATCGCTCGCTATCTCAAATCACTGCCCGGCGACCCACAGCGTGACGGCAGCCCCTGGCAGTATCAGGCAGTCACGGCGCGCTCGGATGTCCCTGGCGCCCACACCTACGCCACCCGCTGTGCCTCCTGCCATGGCCTCGACGGCAAAGGCCAACCCGACTGGATGCCACCCCTGGCAGGCGCCACCTCGGCCCTGGCCACGGAAAATGCTTCGGCGATCAACATCACCCTCAACGGCTCGCAACGTGTGGTCACCGCCGGGATGCCGGACGCCTACCGCATGCCAGCATTTCGTGAGCAATTGTCCGACCAGGAAATCGCCGACGTGTTGAGCTACGTGCGTGGTACCTGGGGCAACCACGGCGGCGCGGTCGATGCGAAGGCTGTTAGCAAGTTGCGCGGGCATACGGACCCTGCGAGCAGTAGCCCGATTATTTTGCATATGCGCTGAGGACCAGGCAGTGCAGCGCTTGTGGCCGTTGATAGGCCCAAGGGGTGCACTGCCTCTGAGCACAGGCAGCGAAACGACTGGTATTTCCGAAATGGAGCATATAGCCAAATAGTTTTCTGCCCCACTGGCGAGCAATCGGTACCGCGACTAACCTCCCCCTCAGTATCAGAAAGGAATCACCCAGCAGCCACGGAGGCTACCCCCCGCTAAATATGATCCAACTGCCCACGTTATCGAACGTTATAAATGGATTATCCAAGCTACTCGTTGTTGTAGGTCAGTGCGCGAAAACAGGCTCACTCACTTGACAGTAATCAGTAAATAGGGAGCGAGGCGACCTATTTGATTTCTGCGTCTCCCATTGCCTCTAAGCAGTGCAATTCACGCCCTTAATAAACACGTCTTATCGCCACGCAAAAGGGCGCAGGCGTGCTCATATAAAATTATTGCTTCAGCAGGAGATAACCATGAGACAAGTTCAAAAAATCACCGTCAATAACAAAGGCGGTTACGTGTTTAACTTCAAGGTCCAATGGCTCAATAGCGACGGCAAGTGGTACACGTCCCAATGGAGTAGCGGTGACTATCCGGTGGCGCAGTCTCGGACCACGCCGAACCTGGAAACCATCGGCGTGCCTTCAGACGCACTGGCCGTCACGGTGTATGGGCATGCACTGGCCGGGTCATCAGGCCAAGGCACGCCGTTTGTGGGGTTTGCCGCAAACGGCCAGATCGCGACCTACGATGCGGTAGGAACAACCCTCATCGGCTTTGCGATTAACTTGATCGAATAAATCAAGTTCTTTACCACGGGGTATCCGGCCCCCACTTTTCGTGACTTGCCGTTGGAAGTTGGCGCCGGCTTTCTTTTTTACTCTCAACTCACCTGACGTTAAACACCACGTAACAGGACACCAACATGAAACAAGTCGAACGCATTGGTTGCCTTAACAACGGCATTTTTGTCATGAACTTTTCGATTCAGTGGCTTGATTCGGCCGGCCAATGGCATACCTGCGATTGGAACAGTGGCAACTTCGAAAATGGTGTGTACAGGGTCAGTCCTTCACTTGCATTGCTCGGCATTCCCGCGGATGCAATTGGCGTCACGCCTTATGTGTCCGCCGTCGCAGGCATCCAAAATCAAGGAGAACCTTTAGTTCAGTCGGCCAATAACGGCAGGCTGGCCGCTTATGAAGTCACGGGAACAACCTTGAATTTCAAGGTTCAGCCGCTACCGTGGAAAAACTGGGCTCAGAACATCGTCGACACCCTGGAAATCGATGGTCAATACTACTTCTCCCCAACCCATCTGGCAGCGCTTCAAGACATCGTGCGCCAGGCCGGCGCGGCAGGCGCGACAGTACGCGTATCGGGCCAACGACACGCGCAACCGGCCTTGGTTGCCGAAGACAATCGCATCGCCCCAGCCCCCCACCGCTGGCTCATCGACCTCGCCTGTTACGCAGACTTGGGCCCGAACGGGGATGAGTCTATTGTGCTGGGCACCGCCCCACATACGATCACCGTGAACACGGGTGTGCGCGAGGATGAGTTGGATGCCTTCCTGACCGCCCATGACCTGATGCTCAAGACCGCGACCGCCGGCGGCTTCTTCAGCCTGGGGGGCATGACCGCTGTCGATGTCCACGGCGCAACCATCCGCGCACCGATTTTTGCCGAAACCGCTTCGGCGTTCACCCTCATGGGGCCGGACGGCCAGGTGCGGGCCATTGACGCACAGACGCCAGCAGTCGACGGATGGTCGCCCTTGCAATTTGCACGCGTCTCCCTCGGTGCGTTGGGCGTTGTCACTTCAGTGACTCTGGATGTATTGCCCCGCCCATGGGCAACCACGTTGAATGCAGGCAAAGACACCAACGTTGTCTGCGCTGACGAGCCAACCTTCATCGCCCGGTTCAAGGCGCTGCTTACGGACCATGACCGCGTCGAATCCTTTCTCAATCCCTACACCGACAATTTCCTGATCTTGTGGTGGGATGTGGTTGCTTCCCCTGCGACCCAGGTTCCCAACCTGAAGACAAGCGTACCGAATGCCTGTGCCCTGGCGGGAGAGAATGTATTCGGAGCACCCTACCTGATACCGTTTGAGCCCATCATCGAGCCGCCCCTCATCGCCGCCCAGTATGGCAATAACACGACAACGGCGAGTGCAATCATCGACGCTGGGTTCCTTACGATCGAAACGCTTTTTGATCAAGCCGCGGCGGTCTACTCAGACTTGTGGCTAACCAAGGCCTCACGCGTTATTTTCATGTCGTACTTTATCGAGCTCCCGGCTCTGGATGACGAAGGCCTCAGTAAAGCCTGGCAAGGACTCGACGCCGTAAAGGCACGGATCAAGAGTACCAGCGACTTCCTGGTGGTTGCCCCGCTGGAGTTCCGCTTCGTCCGTGGTGGGGACACAGCGTTGGCCGGGACGTACACGCAAACCCCAGACGCTACCTTCGTGAACCTGGATCTTATCGGTTACGTACCCGCTGTGGCGGCGTCTGACTACCCGGATCGCCTCCTGCACTTTTTTGCGGATATTGAACGAGACTGGGTTGCCCTGGGTGGCATGCCGCACACCGGCAAAATGTTCGGTTTTTACAACCCGGCTCAACCCTCGGGAACTTACTCTGAGCCGTTCAACCCGGAATTCCTGAAGGACCTTGCACAGCGCCGCAGCGAGAGAACTGCGGCCTTCAACGCCTTTCGCAAGGCCTGTGATCCAGCGGGTCGATTCCACAACCACTTTGTCGCGACGCTGCTGGGAGACATGCCGTAGCAGGGGTGTTGTGCGCTTGCCTGTGAATTCATCGACTCGGTTTGTCTGATGTACCGAGGTGTTTGCATCGCAGGCAAGCCAGCCCCCACATTCGGGCGATGAGTACCCTTGAGTTAAGCGTCGGCTGTTTGGACGGCTTATTTGCTCTCGTCCGCCTTGCCTTCCTGCATCTGCACTGACGACTGGGTGCCACTGTTGTTGTCTTTGGTGGCGTTATCGGCGTTGTCAAAACAGCCGTGTAGCATGAACGCGCTGCATAGACCCAGGCACATATAGAGTTTCTTCATGAGGGTTCACCTGTTGATGAGTGAGTGATGTACGCGTGACGAAAGTACGATTCGTCCGCCCATGATCTATCTGTCTGGAATAGAGGCGCTGGCGTTCAAAAAATAGCCCCTTGGCTGACGAATGGGGGCCGCGTGTTATTCAAACGGGATCACCGAGATCTTGCCGTTGCGCTCAAGAATCGCGAAGCGGATCTGCTTGAGCTCTACAAGCCCTTGGGTGGACCGGGCCGCCTCAAGGATGTCGCCCTCGTCCAGGCGCGCATGCTTGAGGCGTTTATGCAGCACCTGGCCTTGCTCGACCAGCACCGTCGGCCCGCCATCGAGCACCCGCGCGAACCAGGCTGAACGCTGCTTGACCAGCGAGAATCCGATATCGATGGCAATCAGGGTGGCGATGACCAGCACAGCATTGGTCATCGAGAAGTCTTCGCCCAGCAACGCCTGTTGGGTGGCCTCGCCGATGACCATCAACAGCACCAGGTCAAAGGTGGTGAGTTCAGCCAGCGTGCGCCTGCCGGCAACCTTGAACAGCACCAGCAGTACCAGGTAAATCGCCATAGCCCGCAGTACAGAGTCCATGGTTGACCCTCGCAACAGTGAATGGGAAACGACCGATTCATACGGATTAGGTGACCACCGCGCCGCTCAGGTTCATTCTTTCGACTCGCCCCGGCCACCATCTAAAAAGATGATGGTTCCAGCGCAACTGAAGCGTTGAAGTGATCGAAATTTCGGCAGAAACCCAATTGATATAGGGGCGCTTGAAGCGGGTCACACGTCTATATCGACCACGTTGAAGAAGGAAACCCCTGTCATGAACGACTCACAACGCGCCTGGGAATTGGCCATGGTGCTGATTGCCAATGGCCGGATCCCCTTTGACCCCGCCAACCCGAGCGGGTCGGTGAAGATCCTGTCCAAGCATTTGCAAGCACTGGAAGAAGCACTGCGTGAACAGGCCACAGACGTCGCCACGCATGAGCGCCTGGGCAAGAACAGCAGCCGCAGGCCCTCATTGGTGTGTGCCGACTAGGCGTCAGGCTTTGGTGCGGTTACAGCCTATCCGATTCGGCAACTGGCCCTGCCTGGTTTTCAGCGTGGCCTGCAGCGCTTGCGGCAAGGTGCTCCAGAACGTCAGCCCGGAGCGCTCTTCGATGTGATCCACGGTGACCTGGTAATCGCAGAAGTCTGCGCCCTTGGGGGTTTCCTGGTTCATCACGAATGAGGCGTACAGGCCCGTTTCCGGCGAACTGCCGACCACGATGATTTTCCAATAACCACTGGGGATGGTGTGCACTTTGTTCGTGCCCGGCAACGAGCCGACAAAATGCTCATACAGCGGCCCGGTGGCCACATACACCTGATCGACGCCTGGTTCCTTGCTGAGGTTGCGCTCCTGGTCTTCCAGGCGCGCCCACGGCCCCTGGTTGAGCTCGGCCTTTTGCGGGGTGATGTTCGACAAGTAGTTGAGCGTTTGCCAATCGGCCACCCCGGCCATCGAAGCCAGGTTGGCCTGATGCCCACGGTCGATTTTGAGCGCGGCGTTGGCGCCGTTGTAATCCACCGGGTCCAGGGTTTCCCCGGCTGGAATATCCGGGTCGGTGCGCCAGTCACGGGAGCGCCCGCTGGCCGCCGTGGCCTTGGTGATCTTGTAGGACACCCAATTGGCAAACTTGGTCGAACCGTTGTTGTTCAACGTGTAGGCCTGGCGGTTCAACGTCACTGGGCTGCCGCCGGTGGGGCAGCCAACCGCGCAGTTATCGAACGGCAAGGCTGGCGCAGGGAGGACGGCGGACTGGCGTGTGGGCGTGGTACAGGCGGCAATCAACGGGATCAACGAAAACGCCAGGTACTTGAACGATGTGCTTCCTTGCATGGTGTTACTCCTTGGGATGTATCTGTTAAAAGACTGAATGGCCTCGGCCGATGCGCTTCCTGCGCAAGTCGAGATAACCATTGGAACACATAAACATTTCTAAACAACGACCGCAACCAGGCCAACAAACGTAACCCCTTCGCACCCTGTAACTGTGCTATAGCGGGCGATAGCATCGCCTCATCAATGCACAAGGGACTGTCATCAAGCACGTGGGGGCAAATGTTCAAACAGAGGATGCTCCACGACCATGGCTGAATACCTTCTTCCTCCCGCTGCCCCACACTGGCTGATCCGCCAAGCCACCCCCGACGATGTGCATGCATTGGTCGCACTGGATGCCTACGCAACCGAGCATGCCAGCCGTCGTGTGTTTATCTATGACGCCGTGGTTCGCCAGCAATGCTTGGTAGCCGCCGACGCTAACGTGTGCGCCGGCTACCTGGTGCTCACCCACGACTTTTTCAACCATGGGTTTATTGCGCTGGTGGTGGTTTCACCGCTGTACCAGCGCCAAGGCGTCGCCCTTCGTCTGCTGTCAGCGGCCGAAGCAGCCTGCAAGACGCCCAAGCTGTTCGCGTCGACCAATGCCTCCAACGGCGCGTCCCACGCCCTGCTGACGAAAGCCGGCTTCATCCCCAGCGGGCAGATCGAAAATCTGGACGATAACGACCCTGAACGTGTGTACGTCAAGTTCATCCGCTGACCTTCAGGCAATGCCTTTTGTAAGGAGCGAGCTTGCTCGCGAAAAACGCCCAGGCGCCGCACTTCTTCAGGGAGCACGCGTTATCGTTGAGGTTTTTCGCGAGCAAGCTCGCTCCTACAGGAAGTAGAAAGCAGAAAGCCTTCTGCGCGGGCAGGAACCTTTTCTTGAATGGGCAATCTGTGGTTCACCCTTTTGAACCGATCGAGACCCTGCGCATGCTTGTGAAAAAAGCCGTCCTCTGCCTTGCACTGCTAAGTGCGGGCTTTATCGCAGGCTATGCGGCAAAACCCACCCCGCAGTTGCAAGTCACCGCTGGCCAACTGATGGAGTGCGGGGAACTCATGATCCCGACGCTGGGGATGTGAGTCGGTCCGCGGGATGCACGTTGAACCCATTGCGCCCCGCTGCCTTCGCGCCGTAAAGCGCTGTGTCCGCAGCCTCCACCAGACCCAACACCGGCTCCAGCCGTGAACCCGTGCCCGTCGCGATACCGATACTCACACTCACGTGCCCGAAGGGGCTGCCTGGATGAGTGATGTTCTCCTGCTGCAGGCGCGTAAGGATGCGTTGCGCGACCACCGCAGCCCCTGCGTTGTCAGTCGCGGGCAGGATGATCGCCATTTCTTCTCCGCCATAGCGCGCCACCAGGTCCGACGGGCGCCGCACGCAGGTTTCCAATAACGTGCTGACCGCTTGCAAGCACGCATCTCCCGCGACGTGACCAAAGGCATCGTTAAAGCGTTTGAAATGGTCGATATCGAGCATCAGCAATGCCAGCGACGTACCCTCGCGCTGCGCCCGGCGCGCTTCCACGGCCAGCGTCTCATCAAAACAGCGACGGTTGGCCAGGCCGGTCAGCGCGTCCTTCTTCGCCAAGAGTGCCAACTGCCGATTGGAGTCGAGCAACTGTTGCTGGGCGACACGTAACGCCTCTTCCGCCGCTGTACGCCTGCGAATATCCAGGATCAGGAACCAGCCGATCAGCCCCGTCAGCCCCAACAGCCCCGCCACCACGACCGCTGACAGCGCCGCCTCGATACGCCACGCCGCGAGGGCTTCGTGCTTGCCCAACGCGACGGTGGTGATCAGCGGCAGGGTTTCGCTTTTGCGAAAGGCATAGAGCCGCTCTACCCCGTCCAGGCTGGAGGTATAGGCCGCAGTGCCCACCGGTTGGTCGACCAAGTACTTGGAATAAATAGGCGAGGAGGAAAAGTTGCGGCCCATGTCCTGCTCGCGGAAGGGGTAGCGCACCAGCAACGTGCCGTCGGCGTAGGACAGGCCGATGGCACCCTCCTGGCCTACATCGAGTTTGCCGAATACCCGCAGAAAGTTTTCCACTCCCAGGGTCACAGCGACCACGCCAGCGAAGTTGCCCGCCGCGTCGTTGAAACGGCGGCTGATGGTCACCACCCATTCATGGTTGGCACGGCTCTGAATCGGCGGGCCAATAAAAGGTTCAGCACTCGGATCGTCGCGATGGTGGATGAAATAGGCCCGATCACTGCTATTGGCGCCCTCTGGGATCGCGCGATTGGAAGACAGCAACCACCGGCCCTGATGATCATAAATGGTGATGCCGCTGAGCTGCGGCATCAGCGGCTGCTGGCGGTTGATCAGCGTACTGATTCGCTGGATTTGCACCGGGCCACTGCCTTCGGTTTCCAAACGCTCAACCAGCCCCAGCAACAACAACGAGCTCTGCCGCACGATGCCTTCGGTATAGGTGTTAAGGGCCTGGGTGAGGTTCAAGCCATGCACGTCCACTTCCGCCAGCGCGCGGTCACGGGAAGACAGGACTTTCCAAATCGTCAACGAAGTCAGGGAACAGCCGATCACCAACAGCAATAGCATCACAAGACGGGTATCACGCTTCACGTCAGCACCTTAAGGAAGTCCGGTTTCCATCCAGCCATCATTCGAACGTCGGTACTCACAGGGCAACCGGTTCCAGAGTGCCAGCATACAAGCAGTCTGTGCAGGCTGCAGCAACAGAGTGTGCGGCTGAGCGCCGGCCAGAGGAGCCAGCGTCTTTAATGACCACTATCAAAACAGGGTATTGAATGCTAAACCAACCGTTAAGGTCGCTATTAATTCAATATCAATCGACGCAGAAAAACTTATACGAAGCGGCACTTTCTGAGCCTACTTGTACAAGTTTCATCTGCCACTCTACCGTTCATCGCCCTTTTTAAAAAATTTCAAAACATCTGCGCACCTGCCCTTATCAGAAAAGATGTCCGTTGCATAAACGGGCAACTAGCGAAACGACATTTCAAAACTGGGAGTATTGTTATGACGACGAGCAATAAAAACCCTGGAAACTTTGCCAATGATCGCGAAAAAGCATCACAGGCGGGAAAGAAAGGTGGGCAGGCCTCTGGCGGCAACTTCGCCAACGACCGCGAGAAAGCCTCGGAAGCCGGGCGTAAAGGCGGCCAGAACAGCCATGGTGGTGGACGTAAGTCCTGACCACACGGGCACTACCGCTGTTCCGTTCGTTAACAAAGGGCATTCATTATGCGTGCGTCCATTGATAATCAGCGCGGCGAGCCAGCTCGCAGGCCGATTGTAGAAGTGCAAACTAAAGAAAGGACTGGCCTGCGTTCTAATACATCTGCGTGTTACGAACATCAGCAACTTGTTGAACACGCCGAAGCAACGATAAGTGCATCTAAAACGCCACCCTTGTGTGAAAGGCACTTATAACCGTGCAGCGTGACGCACGCGACTAAGTGCACGTTTGCAGCACAATCGAAGTGAACGTTACATTAACGACATAACGACGAGGTAACTGAACATGACTACTCAAGACAAGCAAGGCAACATGAGCGTCAGCGAAGCCGGTAAAAAAGGCGGCGAAGCCACTTCTGCGTCCCATGACAAAGAGTTCTACCAGGAGATCGGCAGCAAAGGCGGGCAGAACAGCGGGGGCAATTTCAAGAATGACCCCGAACGCGCCGCCGAGGCGGGCAGCAAAGGTGGCCAGAACAGTGGCGGCAATTTCGCTAACGACCGCGAAAAAGCTTCCGAAGCCGGGCGTAAAGGTGGCGAACACAGCCACGGCGGCGGACGCAAAAGCTGATGTGCTTGATGCAGGGGAGCCGTGCTCCCCTGCTTTCATTGATGAGGGACACCATGCCTTTACACATTATCAACTTCACCGCACCGGTCACCGCTTCTACGTGCAGCCAACTGATTGAAAAAGCCTCGTTGGCCGTACAACAAGATGCCCAGGGCCTGGTACTGAATATCGCCACCATGGGTGGTGAATGCAGCTACGGCTTTACGATGTACAACTTTTTATTGTCCCTGCCGATTCCGGTGCATACCCATAACCTCGGCACCGTGGAATCCATGGGCAATATCATCTTCCTGGCCGGTGAGCGCAGGACCGCCTGCAAACACAGTAAATTCCTGTTCCACCCCTTTCATTGGCATGTGCAAGGCGCGGTTGACCACTCGCGCATGTCCGAATATGCGATGAGCCTAGACTACGACTTGCAGTTGTACGCACGCATCGTCGCCGAGCGCACCGCCGATGCCGTCGAAAAACTGGAGACCGAAAAATACCTGATCGCCGCGCCACGCATTCTCGACCCGCAACAAGCGCTCACCGCCGGCTTGATCCATGGGATCGAACTTCCCGTGGTCAAGGCGGAATTCGTGAGCAGCTTCATTCATTCCTAGGGCTTATCAGGCAAAAACTGCACAACACGAAAAGTACGCAGCAGAACGGCAAAAACCTGACCCCACGAACCGAGCGGGCGCACGCGCCCGCAACTACCTAACTATCACCACAAAATACTGGCAATAGAACATCAACTAAGCGCTTGTTTGAATTCTTCCTTTTTAGCAGTTGAAAACGTCCACTTCTTAATTGAGAGTGGCCGTTTCATTCAGGGAGGAATCGATGTGACGCATCTACAAGCGAACCGAGGTTGCCTGCACTGCAAACAGCCTTATGAATCAACGCTGGATGACCCGGACTACCTGATGTCGCCAGCGTCAGACATGCTGTGCCCGGCGTGCAGGCAACAGTATGCAGCCGACATCATGAAAGAGGCGCTGCAACGCAGCGTGCAAAAATTGTGCATATTGCAGGAGCGACGCAAAAAACAGTAAACACTTGCCTCGTTCCTGCCGCCCCCTAATGCACATCATCCATTAAAAACCCATTCATTCGGGGGGCGGTGGTACATAGGGTTTTGCAATAAACGGGATACTCCCAGACGGACGCCATCTTACATTCTCAAGACCGTAGCGCTCGGCCAGCGGTTTGCTGATGCGTTTGATCTTTTCATTACGCGACCTGGGAATAATGCCAATGCCTGCATCGCAACAGGCCCAATGCCAAGCTTCTGCGTTATTCATCACCTCCGCTCTTATAATGAAAGACTTAGGCTCGTGGTGGTATTCGTATTCGATGACATATAAAGAATTTTTCATAACCTCTCCTTCTGATTTTTTGTTATTTGCTCAGAACGAAGGTTCAGAATTTTTAATGTTTGAATGACGACGATCACAC
>NZ_WKCD01000161.1:0-12377 GCF_021606625.1 Pseudomonas sp. PA-4-8C | reverse complement strand
ATGCTGCCAAGTGCGCGCGTTTACGGCTGCGGTTCGATGTCCAGCAGCAAGTCGCCGTTGGTCAAGAATTCAGCCGCCTGCACCACGCCACGATAGGCCTGACCGTTCCATTCAAAGCTAATCCTGTGGGCCTTCAGCAATTGCGCGGGCCATGGCGGCGCAAGCCGCAACTGCACACCGGGCGCAGCGCGCACAAGCTGCGCCATGCACTCGCTGGCGAGCGTGTTCACACCGAACAGCGTGTCTTGCAGGTATTCAATGTTGACCGGTTGCAGCGTTGCGTCAGTAGCGTCTGGCATATCTGTTACCCCACCGATGACAGCCAGAAAGACTGCCTGGCGATGACCATTTCTTCACGTATTTCCCGCACAAGCCGGTTGATCCCCGAAACACCGTGGTAGTGGGCGCGGTTGATGTTGGCTATGGTGAATTGGTCCATACCGTGCGCCGTTACAGTGACTGAAAGGCTGCCGTCCGGGTTGAGCGCGCACTTGACCGCGCACTTGGGAAGGCGAGCGGAAAGGGCCGTTTCGATTTCGGCTTTCGTTAACGTATCCATGAGTTCACCGCATAAAGGACTCAGCGCGTTAAGGCTAGCTCAGAATCAGTTGGCGTAAATACTGGCAAGGTAATGGCTGCTTGGAGGCCGGTGTTTTACCTTGTCCCGATGAGCTCGCATTGCTTTAGCTTTCGATAATGCCGTACAGATTTTCTGGCCCTTTCTAGGAGCGTTCCTAAATACGCCGGCTGAAGGTCTGCCGATAATTCGCACATCCCCACTTATGTGTGCTCTGCCATGTCCTTCCTACCTATTCGTGTTCTGGTCATCGAAGAACACCCGTTCAAGCGGCTTGTTGCCACCCAGGTGTTCCGGGAGGTCGGGTGTGAAGAGGTGGCCGCCGTTACCGATGTCGCGGCGGCCGTTGAGTTGCTCGAGCGTACCGGGCCTGTCGATATCGCCTTGTGCAACTTGAAGGACGAGGGCGCACACGGCTTGAGGGCCATCGAAGTGCTCGGCCGTGGCCACTTGGCTAAAGCGCTCATTATGTTCAGCGCCCATGGCACGGACCTGCACGATGCAATTGATCGCATGGCAGGCCTGTTGGGCATCAGTGTATTGGGTTATGTGGACTTCCCGGTGCCAGCAAGCGCCATTGCGCCTATGCTCAGCCGCTACCTGGAAAGGATTGGGGCGCCGACAAAGCAGGCGCGCCGAAGCAGCCGGTCTGGGTTCTTGAGCAAGGCGTGCGTGGCTGGGGGTTTTTCAAGGCATGAGTTCAAGGCGTTTTTCCAGCCCAAGTTCAATTTGAGCACGGGGCAGGTGCGCGGTTTTGAAGTGCTGGCGCGTTGGCAACATCCACAATACGGCCTGTTGTATCCGGCAGATTTTTTGCCGCTGCTCGCTCAAGTTGGCGCGTTGGATGAACTGTTCTTCGCGCTGTTGCAACAAGGCCTTGAGTTCTTGCAGCAGTCGGCAGAGCAGGAGCAGTTCCTATCGCTGGCGTTTAACCTGGAGTCCGACCAGCTCGGTCATGGCTTATTACTGCCGCGTCTTTGCGACTCACTCCAATCCCACGCCATTGCTGCGTGTCGTCTGACGTTTGAAATCACTGAATGCGGCCTGCTGGAAGTTTCCCCCGCCGTGCTCGACACCCTGATACGACTGCGCATGATGGGTGCCGGCCTGTCGATTGATGACTTCGGCACCGGCTATTCCTCGCTGGAGCGCCTGTGCCAGTTGCCGTTTACCGAAATCAAACTGGACGCCGCATTTACCCGCGATCTTCAAAGCAGTGCGCGCAACCGTGCCGTGGTCAGTAGCACATTGGCACTGGGCGAGGCACTGGGCATGCGAGTGGTGGTGGAGGGCGTCGAGAACGAAAACCAGCGCCTGGGATTACTGAAGCTGGGATGCAACGAGGCCCAGGGCTATCTCTGTGCTCGTCCCATGAACGCTGCGCGCGCGTTGGCCTGGCTGGCGACCCAGTTGAACTCGCGCAGCAATATTTGATGTCAATCAGGAGGGCTTTTATGTCCAATCCACGTTTGCGGATCGCGTTGGTAGATAGCGATGCCACCCGGCGAATGAGTATTGAAAAAGACCTTGGCCATTTGGGATACCACCGCGTTGTGCCTGTCGATTCCCTCAAGGTGTTGATTACGTTATTGGATAACGCAAGGGATGTATTTGATCTGTTGGTGATCAATGAAGAAACTGTGCACGCGGCGGGCGCACAGTTTAAGCAAATGCTTGAGGAGTACGCGTGTGTCAGACACTCATTGATTTATCAGGGCGTGACCCTGCAAGCGTTTCCCGATAATTCAGTCACGGCGCAACGCTGCGGCTTTATTGCCTCCGGTGTTCCGGACCGATCGATTCTGGCGCGCGTCATGGATCGGGTGGATGTGCAAATAAAACAGCGCTCGGGCAGACCGTTGCTGGAATCCAATTAATCCTGATGTGAGCTATTGCACGCTTTTCGCGGGACCCGCCACCGTCGCAGTTTTATGCTTTTAGTCCCATTCCTATTTGCTTCTTTTTAGGCACTGATAAGCTTTTTCGCTGAAACAATCTCGGGAAATTCTTTGTCATGATCTTAAATGCCGCCGTGCCTAACGAGTTCAGCGCCCTGCGCGTGATCACGTTGGCAACCGACCCTGCGTGTGTCTTGCGCCTCGCCTCTGCGTTGGGTGGCATGGGGGTCACGCCGCTGGCCACGGTCGCCTCGCTGGAGGCGCTGCAGGCGTGGTTAAGCGCGCACCGCGTGGACATCATCGTGTGCGAAATCCGCTCCGAGTGTGGCGATGGCCTGATGTTGCCAAGTGTGCTCAAAGCACTGCATGACGCGGGTACGTTAATGCAGTTTCCGAGTATTTTCTGGACCGGCGAAACCACCCTGAATGTGCAGGAAAATTTGATCGAAGCAACAGTTACACCGGCGTGCGAAGCGCCCGCTAGGCAGTTGTGGGTCAAGCACATGGGCGGCGTAGCCATCAGCGCACTGGAATCCCATTCGCGCCTGGCGCAGTCGGCGGGAATCAGCGTGCAGATCTTGCGTGACGGTGGCCCGCTGGAGCTGGGCGATGCCTTGCGCACGGTGCTGCTGACCCTCGCTCAACCGGACCCCAAGCTGCAGGCCATGACGTTTGAGTCGCTGGCTGAGGATGAAGTCATCAACGCCCTGACCACCGGCGAGGGATTGCGCTTTGTCTTTCAGCCACAGTTCGAGTTGCTGAGCCGGCGCATCGTCGGCGCTGAGGCGTTGGTGCGCTGGAAGCACCCGCGCTTTGGTGAAATTCCGCCTGCGGTGTTGATGCCGCTGGTCAACCGTCTCGGCCTGGACCTGTTGCTGTTCAGCCTGGTGGAGATGTGGACTCTGCGCGTGATGCTAGCGTTAAAGCGCGAAAACATTACGATCCCTATCGCGGTGAATGCGTCGGCCAAGACCCTGTGCACCCCCAATTTTGCCGAGCGCCTGGCCTTGCGCATGCGCCAGGCAGATCTGCCGAGCCGCTTGCTGAAAGTCGAACTGACCGAAGATGTGCAGGAGCCGGATGAGCTGCATCTTTCGGCGTCATTGACGACTATTCGCGCCAAGGGTTTTCAGGTTTCGCTGGATGACTTCGGCAGCGGCGCAGCCACTTTCAAGCTGTTGGCGAACCTGTCGTTTGATGAAATGAAAATCGACGGCTCGTTTGTGCGCGGTGTCGAGCAGCACGCCTCGTCACGCAAGGTGATCGCAGGCATTGTGAACTGGGCAGGTCTGCTTAACCTGAGCCTGGTGGCGGAGGGGATCGAGGACGAGTCCACGATCCCCCTGCTGCACCGCCTGGGTTGCCGGGTAGGGCAGGGCTATGCGCTGGCGCGCCCGATGGAAATAGACGCCTTCTTGAACTTTGTGATTGAGCGGGAAAAGAACGGCTGAGGCTGTAAAGTTTGGCGGGCAGGTAAGTATTGGAACTTGATGTGTGTAGGTCAGCTCTTGGTTTTTAGGAGTTTTCTTATATTAAGTTTTTCGCAGATCTATTAAGTTTTATACCGTTGTTATTGTGAAGAATTGGCGCATTTTTTAACTGCGATGGTGAGCCTGTGCGCGTTAAGTTATAGGGAGTGAGCGTGTGGCGTGTGATGTTCAGTTGCACGGATGTAATTGATGAAATGGATGAGTCTGAGAGGACCTTAACTTATTCAGAGTGAGGCAGCGCTGTTGTCCATTTTTTTGCACGCTATACAGAGTGTTCCGTCATTTATGAAACGCCTACAAATTGCTTTGCTGGATGATCATGCAATCGTGCGGCATGGTTTGGTCAATCGGTTGGTACAGGAACCTGATTTTGAAGTGGTGGGGGTCTACGCTCGCAGTCGTGAGTTGATGGCCGGCCTGCTGACACACCCGGCCGAGGTGTTGTTGCTCGATTTTGTGCTCGGCCCTCATGAGCTGGATGGCATCCTGCTGATCCGTGCTCTGCGGGTAAAGTACCCGGGCTGCCGAATCCTGGTGTTTTCCACTCACCATGACGCGGCCACGGTGATTCTTGCCCTGCGCGTCGGTGCCCGTGGGTTTATCGGCAAGGGTGAAGACATGAGCCAATTGATCAGCGCAGTGCGGCTGGTGGCCTCGGGCGCTGTCTACCTGAGTGCCGACATGGCCTATCGGGTGGCCGAAGCCACGGCGGTCAACTATGACGGTGAGGAGCAATCACGCGATGACGCGATGCGTTTTGTCAGCCTGTCTGCGCGGGAGCAAGAGGTGATCCGCTGTTACCTGTCGGGCATGACCATCACCGAAATTGCTGAAAAATTCAGCCGCAGTATCAAGACCATCAGTTCGCAAAAGGCCTCGGCTTTTCGCAAGTTGGGCGTGATGTCCAACAACGAGCTGTTTCGGATCAAGCACATCATCGAGAGTGTTTAACGCTAAACGCAGGCCACGCCGACGCGCGCAAAAACAGCGGTAGGCGGGCGTGCCCTTTGGCGGTTGTTGCATATACTCCTTGAAGTGCCGTAATAGCTGTCCCTGTTGTTTGACCGCGCCACCTAAGCGGGGCCAAGTGGGTTCGAATACGATGAAACCTGTACGCATTGCTCTATTGGACGACCACGCTGTTGTTCGGCATGGGCTCGCCAACACCTTGGCGGCCGAGGCCAACTTTGACGTGGTTGGCATTTATGAAAAAAGCCGCGACTTGCTCGCCGGCCTGGTCAGCGCTCCGGCTGACCTGCTGCTACTGGATTTCTCCCTGAGCCCCGACGAGATGGATGGCGTATCGCTGATCCGCGCCTTGCGGGTCAAGTTTCCCAGTTGCCAGATCCTGGTGTTGTCCGCCCATCATGACCCGGCTACCGTGGCCCTGGCCATGCGGGTCGGTGCCCGTGGCTTTGTTGGCAAGGGCGAGGACATGACGCAAGTGGTCAAGGCCATTCGCAAGGTGGTCTCCGGCGCGGTGTACCTGAGCACCGACATGACGTATCGCCTGGCGGAAACCGTCACCAGCGAGACGCGCAAAGACCCCAGCGAAGCCTCGGATGCCCTGGTCCAGGCCGAGCTGACCAGCCGTGAGCAGGAGGTGATCCGCTGCTATCTGGCGGGCATGACCGTGAGTGAAATCGCAGAAAAATTCAATCGCAGCATCAAGACCATCAGCACCCAGAAAACCTCAGCGTTTCGCAAATTGGGAGTCACCTCGAACAATGAACTGTTCAAGCTCAATAAAATCATCGGCTCACCATGAGGCGATGGCGACCGGGTGCCCTCTTATTCATGTTGCTGATGCTGGATGCCGCGCTTGCCTGTGCGGCGCCGGTTGAGCTGACGGAGCAGGAGCGGCTGTGGATAGCGCAGCATCCGGTCCTTCGAGTGGGGGTGATGGAAAACCTGGTCCCCTTCGAGTACATGAGTAATGGCGTGCTGCAAGGGCGGCCGGTGCAGTACCTGCAATATGTGCGCGATGCCACGGGGCTTGAATTCACCTATGTGCCGGTCAAGACCCGGGCTGCACGTGAGCGCATGCTGTTGGATGGCCAGGTAGACCTGCTGTCTTCGCACTTTCGCTTTCGTGACGAGCCGCCTATCGAGGATCTTACCGCGCTGGTCTACGACACTACCGTGCCGATCATAGTGACCCGTGTCGACGACGCCGATATTTTTGACCTTGACCAGCTACAAGATAAAACCGTCGTGATCCCCGATGTGGAGTATTACGAGCAGTTGCTCAGAAAAAGGGCACCCCGAGCCACTCTGATCAAAAGCCCCCAGGCCTTGGCCATGCTGAACACCCTCCGGGACGGTGGTGCCGATGCAGTCGTGGCCTCCGAAGCCTTCTTGATGCCCTATTTGTATCGACAGTTTCAGGGCGTGCTGGAAATTTCTGGCGTGGTGGGCAGTAGCATGTTGGATGTGAACATGGCGGTGCGCACCGATAACGCCATGCTGGCCTCGATCATTGGCAAAGCCCTAGGCTCGATCAGCCCCTCACAACAGAATGCGATGTACGAGCATTGGTACCGGGACCTGGAGGTAGATGCGCCGACCCTGTGGGACATCGCCAGCCATTACTTGCACCTTTTGATCCTGGGCATGTTGGCGTTGATTGGCTTGTGTGTGCTGGTCTATCGCGGTTACCGCCAGCAGCGGCAGGCCGAGCGGAACGAGCAGGAAAAAACCATGTTCCTGGCGGTGATGGGTCACGAAATACGCTCGCCAATGAACGCCGTGCTGGCGGCCATGGAGCTGCTGTGGCACACCCGACTCAATGACCAGCAGCGCCACTTCGCGCACTTGGCCAACAGCGGCGCCAATATGCTGGTGCGCTTGCTTGATGATGTGCTGCACCGGCCGGATTCAGGGGCCAAGGCGTTACGCCTGACACTTGAGGCGACGGATGTCATCGCGCTGGTGCATGGCGTAGTGGGCTTGCATCGCCTGCGTGCGGGGGAAAAACACTTGAGTCTGAATGTGAGCGTGCAGACACCCCTGCCGTCGTTGTGGCTTGACCGTTCGCGGCTGACGCAGGTGTTTCATAACCTGTTGTCCAACGCCATCAAGTTCACCGATACCGGCGCTGTTGACATCACCCTGCGCCTGGAAGACTTGCTGGACGGTAAGCATCAGTTGCAGGTTGAAGTCCGCGACACCGGCATCGGTATGGGCGAAGCGGTGCAGGCCTCTTTGTTCCGGCCTTATGCCCAGGCGAGTCAGTCCTACAAGCGTGCGGGAGGCAGCGGCCTGGGGCTGATGATATGTCGGCAATTGGTCGATTTGATGCAAGGCTCGCTGACCCTGCGCAGCGAGCCGGGAGTGGGGACGTGTATCAACCTGTACTTGCCCGCAACCCTTGCCCCTGAGGCCGCTGAACCGACGCGAGCCCCGGCCCCAATGCCTTTGCATGTCACCGATGGTTTGCAGCTGCTGGTGGTGGAAGACACCCTGGCCAACCAGGAAGTGCTGCGGGCGCAAATCAGCGGGTTTGGTTGTGTGCCAGTGATTGCCGCCGATGCGGCCCAGGCCCGCGTGCGGTTCGCTGAGAGCGCTTACGCGTTGGTATTGATGGACTGCGACCTGCCGGATCAGGACGGCTACAGCCTGGTCTGCGAACTGCGGGCGCTCGAACAGCAATGGGGGCGAGCGCGCTGCCCGATCATTGCCATTTCCGCCTTGACCGGCGAGCAGCACCTTCAACGCTGCCTGGCGGCGGGCATGGATGGGGCGTTGAGCAAGCCCATACGTCTGGGGCAGTTGAGTGACGTGATCGAGCAGTGGTGCGGCGTCACGTTGGCGGCACCGCGTGCCAGCTTGATGGCCCCTACACTTGATCAGGCCGCTATCAACCGTGAGATGGCGGCTGACCTGGGGAGCCTGCTCAGGGCGATGGCGCTCTGTGATCGCCCTTCGGCCATCCATGTTGCCCATCGGTTACACGGCGCGGCACTGATCATCGAATGGCCGGCCCTGGCCCAGGCGGCCGCGCACATGGAGAACCTGTTGCGGGCAGAGGAGGGCTGGGGCAACCCGGTTTACGTGCACACGCTTCAGGCGTTGGTTCAGCACTGGCGTGCCGCGAGCGAGGAGACCCCGCTGGACATGCTGGCCATGGTCGCGCCGCCGCCGATGACGCAACCATGAGGGTTGCACGGTTGCGCCTGCTGCTGGGGTGGTTGCTGCTGGCAAGCGCGGGCCTGGCCGATGCGCAGGCCGACCCGCCGTCGATGACCTTGACCCAGCAAGAGCGTGACTGGATCGCCGCCAACCCCGTGCTGCGTGTCGGTGTGTTCGACAACCTGCTGCCCTTCGAGTACATCAGCGACGGCCAGTTGCGTGGATTATCGGCCAAGTACCTGGGGCTGATTGCGGCGCGTACCGGCCTGCATTTCCAGTCGGTGGTCACCGGCAATCGTAGCGCCCGCAAGGACATGCTGATCAGCGGCGAGGTGGATATCTTGCCCACCCGGCGCCGCGATGACGATCCGGTCAAGGACCTGGGCATGCGCTATACGACGCCCTACAACACCAGTTCCACCATCCTCGTCAGCCGCTTTGGCCAACAGCCATTCGTGGACCTGGAACAACTTGCCGGCAAACGCCTGGTGATGTTGGGGCGCGAGGGGTATCAGGCGTTTTTGCAGCAGAAAGTCCCCGGCATAACGGTGATCTCCGGCCAGAACGCTGTCGACATCATGGCGATGGTCAAGGACGGTCGGGCGGATGCCGCCATCGCCTCTGAATGGTTACTGATCCCCTATCTTTCCCGGCAGTATCAGGGGGTGTTGCAAGTATCCGGGGTGGTGCCGCAATTGCACACCGGCGTGAGCATGGCGGTGCGTGACAGCGACGAGATCCTGTTGTCGATCCTGGAGAAAGTGCTGGGGTCCATCAGCAACGATGAACGCAAAGCGATCTATGACGCCTGGTTCGATGACATGAACCTGGATATTCCGACGATCAAGGACATCGCCGAGCATTTCCAGGGTGAGTTGTGGCTGTTGCTGTCGGTGGTGCTGCTGTTGATCGCGTTCGCCTGGCAAAGCCGTCGTCAGCGCCGCCAGGCCGTGCAGAGCGAGCGGGAAAAGGCGATGTTTTTGGCGGTGGTCAGCCATGAAGTGCGTTCGCCGATGAACGCGGTGCTGGCGGCTATCGAGTTGTTGGAGCACACACCGCTGGACGAACAGCAGCGCCACTTCACTCAATTGGCCAACAGCGGCGCCAATACCTTGCTGCGGCTGGTGGATGACGTGCTGGACATTTCCAGGATGGAGGCCGGGCAACTGAGCCTGACCCTGGAGCCTGTGGACCTCTGGGCCTTGGTCGAGCAGGTGGTGGAGGAGTATCGCGCCGGCGCCGAAGAAAAAGGCCTGCTGCTGACATTGAGTGGTGAACGCCCCAGCGGCCCCTTGATGCTGGAGGGCATGCGCTTGAGTCAGGTGCTGCGCAACCTGATCTCCAACGCGGTCAAGTTCACCGAGGTAGGCGGGGTAGAGGTGCAGCTCAAGGTGGTTGAATGGCCAGAGGTTCGTGGGCCGCACGTGCTGATCCGCATCATCGACAGCGGCATTGGCTTGTCACAGCAGGCGCAGGCCAGCCTGTTTCGACCCTACGCACGGGCCAAGCATTCTTACAAACGTACCGGTGGTAGCGGGCTTGGCCTGGTGATTTGCCGTCGCCTCGTGAGGCTGATGTCGGGTGAGCTGACCCTCAACAGCACCCAAGGCGTGGGTACTGAGGTTGAAGTCAAGCTGTCCGTCGAGTGGGCCAAGACCCTGGATATACCCCAGGCTGAAGCGGCGCCGGCCCAAGTGGAGGGTAACGGTGCACACGTGTTGGTGGTGCAGGCGCCTGTGACCGGCCAACAGACACTGCCTGCACACCTGCAAGCGCTGGGTTGTAGGGTGTTGCTGGCGGTTGATGGCGCCCAAGGGTTGACGCTATTCAATGTGCGACGGGTCGATATGGTATTGATCGATTGCGACTTGCCAAACAGTGAAATCGAGCCGCTGGCGGGCGCCTTTCGTGAGTTGGAGCAGGTGTTGCAGCGTGCCCATTGTCCGCTTGTAGCTGTCGCGGGCTTCAGCGATAACGAGCACCTAGAGCGTTGTTTTGATGCGGGGCTCGACGGGGTGCTGGTCAAGCCGGTTACACCGGCCAAGTTGCAGCAGATGATCGAGCTTTGGTGTGACATGCCGCAAGGTCCGCTGCCGGCAATGCCCAAGGAAGAGTCAGAGGAGGAGTCGCATATCCTGCGCACGGCCTTCAACGACTTGATCGAGGCACTGGCCTTGCGCGAGCGAAGCCAAGCGTTGCAGGCAGTTCAGCGTCTGCACGGGGCGGCGCTGGGGCTGGAGCGGGACGACCTGGTGAGCACTGTCGAAAGCCTGGAACGGCTATTGCGCGATGAGCGTGACTGGCCAGCGCAGCAGATAGCCGAGCGTCTCAGCGTGCTGCTTGGTCAAAGGCCTGCGCCAGCATAGCCTCGTTGCTGTACCCGCTCGTTCTCACAGGTGGGGCTTGCCTTAATGCCGTTCAGTTAAGCGTATATCGCCCTCTGTAGGAGCGAGCTTGCTCGCGAAAAACGTCAACGATAATGTGTGCTTCCTGAATGAACGCGGCGCCTGTGAGTTTTTCGCGAGCAAGCTCGCTCCTACAAAATGCCTTAACTGAACGGCATTAGAGCTTGCCTGCGATAGCGATGGGTATCTATACAACTCTGTAGCGCTCAATGGTAACCACGATGCGAAGCGAGCCGTTCAGGCGGCCCCCAAATCACTGGCGGATTACGGGCACACCGAGCCTAAGCGAGGTGCCGAGTGGTGGGGCAAGAGCGTTTTGCTTGCTTTTGCGCTGTTCAAAAGGGAGCCGCCGTCAGGGCGGAACCCTAGGTGGCCGTTACCGCAGGAACGGATATGTACCCAATCCAACTGTGTTGACTGTCAGGCCGCCTTCGCAGGCAAGCCAGCTCCCACATTTGGACTGCGGCGCGCCAGGTAGATAAGCGTCGGATGTCAGGCCGCCACGGGTCCAGCCTAACCTCGAAGTTGTGTAGATGCTTAGGCTGCGATAACGATGGGTCAGTCAACATCTGATGATCAGGATAACGATGACTCATTATATAAGCTGGATTTAAATATACCGTTCAGGCGCGCTTTTAGGACCACTCCTATAGACGCTTTGTCTGTTGGCTTATTAAAGCCAGCCCACTATGGTGGGGGACTTGGTTTGTTGATTTTAATCGCCTGTTTATAAGGTGATTTGCCCGGGTTATTTGTTTTTCAGAGCACTCCTATTTTGAAAATTAAGTGCGCTGCTTACACTTCATTTCGCAACAACGCAGAAGTATTTCCCGTCCAGGGAACTTCACAACTTAATCAAGCCTATCGCGTTCTCGGAGTTACTCATGAATTACAAAGCTCGCGCCCTCGCTGTACTGGTCGCTGCCACCGTCTCTTCTGCTGCCATGGCTTCGGACGGCAAAATTGATTTCAACGGTGAGCTGAAAGCCGAAACCTGCCAAGTGGCCGTCAATGGTGCAGCAGCTTCCGGCGCGACCACCGTCACCTTGCCAACCATCTCCACCGCTTCCTTGGCTTCCGCCGGGCAAGTAGCTGGCCAGACCGGTTTCAACATCGAACTGAGCAAGTGCTCTGCTGCGATCAAAACCGCGGCGGCGTTCTTTGAGTCGGGCGGTGGCGTGGATCCGGCCAGCGGTAATGTGAAGAACATCAGCGGTTCAGCCACCAAGGTCCAACTGCAGTTGGTGGATGCCACCAATGGCAACGCGATCAAGGCCGGCAACACGTCTCAGGTTACCTCCACCAGCCGCGTAACTGTTGACCCAACTGCCCTGACCGCTGTGCTGCCGTACGCCGTTCAGTACTACGCCCAGTCGGCTACCACGCCGGGCACCGTTGTGGGCTCCGTGACTTACTCCATCAATTATCAGTAAGTCGCAGGCTTTGGACACACGCCCTGCTCGGTATTGAAGGGCGTGCATCCAGACGGTAAAGGGATTGCTCTATGTCGTGCACACGTGCATTCAAACCACTGCTGCTGATCGGCCTGGCCACACTGATGTGTTCCCATGCATTCGCTGCAGTGGTGATTACCGGTACGCGCCTGGTCTATCCGGCGGACCAGAAAGAAATCACCGTAAAACTGAACAATAACGGCACGTTGCCCGCACTGGTCCAATCATGGATCGACACCGGCAGCGTCGAATCGACACCCACCAGCTCCAAGGCGCCGTTCCTATTGTCGCCCCCGGTGGCGCGCATTGACCCGACCAAGGGCCAAAGCTTGCGAGTGCTCTTTACCGGCGCGACTTTGGCGCAGGACAAAGAGTCGGTGTTCTGGCTCAACGTTCTCGAAATCCCGCCCAAACCCGAGGCG
>NZ_WKCD01000160.1:0-12409 GCF_021606625.1 Pseudomonas sp. PA-4-8C | reverse complement strand
GACCGAAGCCGAGCTGGCGTCTGTCCCCTTGACGCTTAAGCGCTGGGCCTTGTGGCCGTATCGCCTCGCGGATGTTTGTATCATCGAAATCATTGTGTGGGAGGTTTGGCGCAGATGGTGCGATATCCCAATTCCATGAAACTAGACCTCACTCGCGAAAAACACCTCTTGAATTGGCAATTGGTAGCGGTGCGCGAACCTGGAGGCGGTCATTACGGGGCGTTATAGATCAAGAGTGATTCGATTTTTTCACCAAAAGGGCATGTTAATGTCGTTTTTTCTCGCTTACACCCTGGTGATGGTGGTTGGAGCGT
This sequence comes from Pseudomonas sp. PA-4-8C, assembly GCF_021606625.1. Lineage (NCBI taxonomy): Bacteria > Pseudomonadati > Pseudomonadota > Gammaproteobacteria > Pseudomonadales > Pseudomonadaceae > Pseudomonas > Pseudomonas sp. PA-4-8C. Next base: position 12,095 of record NZ_WKCD01000160.1, on the reverse strand, counting down.
TCGTCATTTTGGGATTAGTGCTCTTTGTCGAACGAACAAAACTCGAGGCGTTGGAAGGTTACTTCATTGAAAACGTGCAGGTGCGTAACTATCAGCAACGCTGGGGACGAAACCAGCGGTTCGTCAGGTTCCATCGCATGTGTTTCATGATTGATATCCTCCGCGCGCCAGAACGCTCCGTGAAAGAAGGTTACATGACCGAGGCAGAGCTAGCCGTCATTCCGCCAGCGCTCAAGCGTTGGGCTGTATGGCCCTATCGGCTCGCGATAATTTGGGCGATCAGTTGGGGCTATTGGTGCACCTGGCTTTAGAGGTACTTTCGCTTCTTGAGCCTGAATTTCAGGCTCACATTTTTTAAAAAAAATACTGTACATACATACAGTCTTGTCCTACAGTCCATCCCAGGTGACCGGATGTCACCGGTTACCTGAGCTTCAATTTTTTAACTATGGATGGATAAAAAATGAAATCGAAAAAAGCCTTCATTCTGGGCGCGGCCATGGCGGCCTCTTGCTTCGTTTCGGCCTTTGCCCTGGCCGAGCAAACCCCGGCAAAACTCAGCGCGCAGGCGGTCAAGCAGGCCGTGGACAAAGCGTTGAAACCTGGCGGTACGCTGGAAAAGGCCAGCGTCTCGGGCGAGCTCAAGCAAAAGCTCAATGCCGCCAAGGCCGGGCAGTCCAACGTCGTCAAAAAAAGCAAGGCGGCCGTCGGTAATGTGGCGATTGACTCCCCGGTTGGCCAGCTGGAAAAACCTGACTCGGCGCACATGAAACAGGCCGCGGTTGCAGCCTTCACGCCGTTGTTTCCCACCCTGGATATCAATACTCTTTACACCCTCACCGGTGTGGAGACCGGCGCGCAAATCGCTTACCACTTCAACCTGCCGAAAAACGCACGAATCCAGGTACAGCTGCTGAACCAGAGTGCCGGCACGGATATGTCGTTGACGCTGTTCCATGACGACGGCCAAGGCAACCTGACGCCGCTGGGCACCTCGGATAACCCCGGCAGTGCCGATGAATACCTCAACGGCGTGTTGCCAGCCGGTGACTACTACTGGTTCATGGTGGCCAATGTCGCGAGCAACTCGCAGTTCAGTTTTGGTGTGGCGGTGGACAGCAATGTGGATGCCTACGAGCCTAACGACACTGAGCAAACCGCGTTCGCGCTGCCGGATGCCTTGAACCAGGTGACCGGTAACCTCGACAGCGTCAATGACGTGGATTACTTCTCCTTCGTCTCGTTGCGTGGCCAAGGTGTGGGCATGTTCCTGGGCGATGACGGTGCGGGTACGCGTAACCAGTGGATCTTCGAACGGTTCGATGGCACCCAGTGGGTGGAAGTCCCGCAGGGCTCTACCTCCACCTATCCCAACCTGACGCCAGGCTACACGGTCAAGGTGCGTGTGCGGGCCAACCCGGCGGTAGCATTGAACCCCCAGGCTCAATACAAGCTGACCCTCGGCTCGGCGCCACGCCTGAACCAGCACAATGTGAACGGCGATAACGTGGTGCGCATCCCCAGCTCGATCTTCCAACTGGCCACCCAGGCGGCCCGCAATCTGAGCTGGAGCACCCAGTGGTCAGACAGCACGGGCGAGCCCCTTCGCGGCGTCACCCCTGTACTGCGGGTCGACAAGCATTTTGGCGCCACTTACAACTGGGTCGACTATGAGGCCAAGACCGGCATCACCGGTGCAGCCTCGGGGAATGTCGCCCTGGGCACCTGCTCTGGGGACTACAAAGTGCGGTACCCGGACAGCGCCTCGGGCCAGACCTACAACTGGGAAACCTGGTTCAACGAGGGCGGCTGGCGCATCGAGCTCAGGGAGTTCCCTGGTGTGGGCGTGGGTGGCAATAACGTCCAATACGTCAGCCTCGGCCACATCTGCAGCCAGACCATCGTGCGCTGATTGATCTATGTGTGTGAAGCGGGGGGCAGTCCAGTTGGACTGCCCCTTTTTTTTACCGTGGGTTCCCAATGCAAAGTGCCAAACAAATAGTCCATCAACGGCAGCACGATGTTGAAGTTACGCCCCTGCATCAGCTCACGACGGTGATGCAAGGCATGCAGGCGGTGCATCTGGCGAATCCACGGCAGGCGTGCCACCGGGTGTTCGGCAGGCAGGTGTTCGCAGGCATGAAACACTTCGTAGAGCAGGTAACCGAGGATCATGCAGCCGGCAAACAACCCGGCAACGTTGGGGCTCAGTTGGCTGAGCAGCCACCAGGCGGGAAGGGTGATGGCCAGGCTGTGCAGCACGATCAGCCAAGCCGGAAACAGGATGACGCGCCAGTCGCGGGGGCTGTCGTAGGTCATGTGATCGGGGGTAAAGAAGCTGTGGTGATCGCCGGTGTGGCGTGCGTAGAACAGCCGTGCGAACGCATGTTTGTGGTGGCCCAGATGGCGGTGCACAAGGTAGATGCACAGGTTGAAGAACAGCAGGGTCAGAGGCACGGCCAGCCACTGCAGGGCGGTGATATCGGCAGTGGACGACCAGGCCAGCGTGATGCAGGCGATGCCGTAGCCAAGCACGAATGCGGCATGCAGCCAGGGGTTGTAACGCGGGCTGACGCTTGCGCGGTAACGGTCGCGGAAAGTCTCGGTCGGGTGGGGCATGGCCGGCTGCTCGCTGTGTTTTTATTTGAGGCTGAGCTTAGTTGGCTTAGGCGGATGTGCGAGTTTTTACTGGCAACCCTTGCCCCCTGTAGGAGCGAGCTTGCTCGCGAAAAATGTCAACGATAACGCGGGCTTCTGAATAAACGCGGCGCCTGTGAGTTTTTCGCGAGCAAGCTCGCTCCTACAACAGGAGGGCAAGCCAGCTCCCACATTTTGATCACTGCCGACCAGTGGAGGCTTGCACAGGTCCGATTTACTTGTTAGTTTCTGACAAAATGTTAACGATAACATTTGCTCTAAAAATAAAAACAAAACAGAGACCCACGCCATGAAAATGCTCCCCAACACCCTGTGTTTACTGGCTGCCAGCATCACCCTGGGCAGCGCGACCCCCGCGTTTGCCGACGCTGCCAAGCCCATCCGCATCGGCGCCTCGTTCCAGGAAATCAACAACCCCTATTTCGTCACCATGAAAAACGCCCTGGAAGAAGCCGGCGCCACCATCGGTGCGAAGCTGATCATCACCGACGCCCGCCACGACGTGTCCAAGCAGGTCAGTGATGTCGAAGACATGCTGCAAAAGGGCATCGATATCCTGTTGATCAACCCCACTGACTCCGTCGGCGTGCAATCGGCCGTCAAGTCGGCCCATGCTGCCGGCGTCGTAGTGGTGGCGGTGGATGCCCAGGCAGATGGCCCGCTGGATTCGTTCGTCGGCTCGAAGAACTTCGACGCCGGTTTCCAGGCCTGTGAATACCTGGCTAAAACCATCGGTGACAAAGGCAATATCGCCATCCTTGACGGCATCGCCGTGGTGCCGATCCTCGAACGTGTACGCGGCTGTAAAGAGGCGGTGGCCAAGCACCCGGACATCAAGATTGTCAGCATCCAGAACGGCAAACAGGAACGTGACCAGGCCCTGACCGTCACCGAAAACATGTTGCAGGCCCAGCCCACCCTCAAGGGCATTTTCAGCGTGAATGACAATGGCTCCCTCGGCGCACTCTCGGCTATCGAAGCCAGCGGCATGGACGTGAAGCTGGTCAGCGTCGACGGCGCGCCGGAAGCGATCAAGGCGATCCAGAAACCCGGCAGCCATTTCATCGCCACCTCGGCCCAGTACCCGCGCGACCAGATCCGCCTCGCCCTGGGCATTGCCCTGGCCAAGAAGTGGGGCGCCCAGGTACCGGCCAGCGTGCCGGTGGACATCACCCTGATCGACCAGGCCAAGGCCAAGGACTTCAGCTGGTAAACCCCCCAGGCCCCACGCAATGCGTGGGGCCCAGGTCTTCCTTCTGAGTGCGAGGTCGGCGGTATGAGCAGTCTTCTGAAGCTGGAAAACATCTGTAAGCGTTACCCTGGGGTGCAGGCCCTCAAGGCCATCAACCTGCAAGTGGAGCGTGGCGAAATCCACGCCTTGCTCGGGGAAAATGGCGCGGGCAAATCCACCCTGATGAAGATTCTGGGCGGTGTCGAGCATCAGGACGAAGGGCAGATCCTTATCGACGGGCAGGCTCGAACATTTGCGACCTATCGGGATGCGATTGCCGCCGGGATTGGCATTGTGTTCCAGGAGTTCAGCCTGATTCCCTACCTCACGGCGGTAGAAAATATCTTCCTCGGCCATGAGCTGAGCAACCGCTTCGGCCTGTTGCGCAAGCGCGAAATGGCCGAGGCCTCCCAGGCGTTGTTCAAGCGCCTCGGGGTCAGCATTGACCTGCACTGCGCGGTCAAGCACCTGAGCGTGGCCGAGCAGCAATTTGTCGAAATCGCCAAGGCCCTGGCCCTGGACGCACGCCTGCTGGTGCTCGATGAGCCGACCGCGACGCTGACCCCCAGTGAGGCCGAGTTGCTGTTCGACATCATGCGCGAACTCAAGCGCCAGGGTGTGGCGGTGATTTTTATCTCGCACCACCTGGAAGAGATTTTCCAGGTCTGCGACCGCATCAGCGTGCTGCGCGACGGCGGCAATGCAGGCGTCACCGAGGTGGCCGACAGCGACATCGACCGCCTGGTCGAGATGATGGTCGGCCGCCGCCTGGAATGCAGTTTTCCGCCCAAACCCAGCGGCGAACGCGGCCCGTTGCTGCTGGAAGTCAAGGACATCCAACTGGTGCGCAACGGCCCCCACAACCGTTTCAATGTGCACAAAGGCGAGATCCTGGGCTTCGCCGGCCTGGTGGGTTCGGGCCGCACCGAGCTGGCCCTGGGCATGATGGGCGCGTTGCCCACGGTGAGCAAAGACGTGTGGCTGCGCGGGCAAAAAGTCAGCCTCGATGACCCGGCCCAAGCCCTGGCCCACGGCATCGGCCTGCTCCCCGAAAGTCGCAAGAGCGAAGGGCTGATCACCGCCTTCAGCATTCGCGAAAATATCTCGCTGAACAATTTGCCCAAGTATCAGAACGCCTCGGGCCTGATCGACAAGGCCCGCGAGTGCGCCAGCGTCGAAGCGCTGATGAGCCAGCTGTCGATCAAGGCACCCAGTGGCGAAAGCCTTGTGGTGAACCTCAGCGGCGGCAACCAGCAAAAAGTCGTGATCGCCCGCTGGATCAACCACCACTGCGACGTACTGGTGTTCGACGAACCCACACGCGGCATCGACGTGGGGGCCAAGGCGCAGATCTACGCGTTGATGCGCAGCCTCACCGAACAGGGCTACGCGATCATCATGATTTCCTCCGAGCTGCCCGAAGTCATCGGCATGTGCGACCGCGTCGCCGTGTTCCACAAGGGCGCCATCGTCAAGGTACTGGAAGCGTCCGCCGTCAATCCTCAAGAGGTCATGCGCCATGCAACAGGGGGCTCAAGTGAATACGTCCATTAACACCGCCGGCACCGGCCGGTTGCGCCTGAACCTGGCGCGGCTGCTGCGCTCGCCCGCGTTTTATCCCTTTGTCGGGCTGGTGGTGGTGACCCTGGTGATGATCCTCGCCAGCGACACCTTCCTCACCGCCAGCAACCTCTCCAACATCGCCCGCCAGGTGTCGATCAACGCGATCATCGCGGTAGGCATGACCTGCGTGATTCTCACTGGCGGCATCGACTTGTCGGTGGGGCCGGTGATGGCGTTGTCCGGCACCTTGACTGCCGGGCTGATGGTCGCCGGGTTGCCGCCGGGCCTGGCGATTGGCGTCGGGCTGCTGGTGGGCGTGGCCTTCGGCATCGGCAACGGGCTGTTCGTGGCGTACCTGCACATGCCGCCGATCATCGTCACCCTGGCGACCATGGGCATCGCGCGCGGGTTCGGGCTGATGTACACCGACGGCTACCCGATTTCCGGCTTGCCAGAGTGGTTCGCGTTCTTCGGTCGCGCCAGTGTGTTTGGCCTGCAGGTGCCGATCCTGATCATGCTGCTCACTTACCTCGCGGCCTACGTGCTGCTGCAGCACACCCGTATCGGCCGCTACATCTACGCCATCGGTGGCAATGAAGAAGCGGTGCGCTTGTCCGGGGTGCGTGCGGCGCGTTTCAAGCTGCTGGTGTATGGCATCAGCGGCTTCACCGCTGCGATTGCCGGGCTGGTGCTTACCTCGCGCTTGATGAGCGGCCAGCCGAATGCCGGTGTGTCGTTCGAACTCGATGCGATTGCCGCCGTGGTGCTGGGTGGCGCGTCGATTGCCGGCGGCCGCGGAGTGATCATCGGCACTTTGCTCGGCGCCATGCTGCTGGGCGTGTTGAACAACGGTTTGAACATGCTTGGCGTGTCGCCCTACGTGCAGAGCGTAATCAAGGGCGGGATCATTTTGCTGGCGATTTTTATCAGCCGTCAGCGCCATCGTTAATACCTCACTACACAGGACCGAACACATGGACAAGCACACTCACATGCAAGCCGTCGTCTGCCACGGCCCGAAAGACTACCGCCTGGAGCGCATCGGCAAACCCCAGGCGCGTGCCAATGAGCTGGTGATCCGTATCGCCGCCTGCGGCATCTGCGCCAGTGACTGCAAGTGCCACTCGGGCGCGGCGATGTTCTGGGGCGGCGACAACCCCTGGGTCAAGGCGCCGGTAGTACCGGGCCACGAATTTTTCGGCTACGTGGTCGAAGCCGGCGAGGGCGCCGAGGAGCACTTTGAGGTCAAGGTCGGTGACAAGGTCATCGCCGAACAGATCGTGCCGTGTGGCAAGTGCCGCTTCTGCAAATCAGGCAAATACTGGATGTGCGAAGTGCACAACATCTTCGGCTTCCAGCGCGAAGTGGCCGAAGGCGGCATGGCCCAGTACATGCGTATTCCCAAGACCGCCATCGTGCACAAGATCCCCGAATCGGTGTCCCTTGAAGACTCGGCGCTGGTGGAGCCGATGGCCTGCTCGATCCATACCGTCAACCGTGGCGATATCCAGCTCGACGACGTGGTGGTGATTGCCGGTGCGGGCACGCTGGGCCTGTGCATGGTCCAGGTAGCCGCCCTGAAGACCCCGAAAAAACTGGTGGTGATCGACATGGTCGACGAGCGCCTGGAACTGGCGAAAAAGTTCGGCGCCGATGTGGTGATCAACCCCGCCCGTGACAACGCCCGCGAGATCATCAACGGCCTTACGGAGAATTACGGCTGCGACGTCTACATCGAAACCACCGGCGTCCCGGCCGGCGTCACCCAGGGCCTGGACCTGATCCGCAAGCTCGGGCGCTTTGTCGAGTTCAGCGTGTTTGGCGCCGAGACCAGCGTGGACTGGTCGATCATCGGCGACCGTAAGGAGCTGGACGTGCGCGGCGCGCACCTAGGCCCGTATTGCTACCCGATCGCCATCGACCTGTTCGAGCGTGGCTTGGTCACTTCCCAAGGCATCGTCACCCATGATTTCCCGCTGGACGACTGGGCCGAGGCGTTTGAACTGGCCAATTCGACCAAGTCGATCAAGGTGCTGTTGAAGCCGGTGCTCTGAGATGGACTACGTCATCGGTGTAGACATTGGCACCCAAAGCACCAAGGCGCTGCTCGTGGATGCCCAGGGCACGATCATCGCCCAGCACAGCCACGGCTACCGGGTGGACACCCCGAAAGTGCGCTGGGCCGAGCAGTGGCCGCAGGTGTGGCTGGATGCCGTCCAAACCTGCGTGGCCCAGTGCATGGCCAGGGCCGGGGTGCCTGCGCCGCAGGTCAAGGCGCTGTGCATCAGCAGTTTGTACGGTGGTTCGGGCATTGCCGTGGATGCGCAGATGACGCCGCTGCACCCGTGCCTGATCTGGATGGACCGCCGCGCCGGCGAGCAGGTGGCCTGGGTGCGCGAGCACGTGGACCTGGAGCGCTTGTTCGCCATCACCGGCAACTCGGTAGACAGCTACTACGGCTTCACCAAAATGCTCTGGCTCAAGCAGCACCAACCGCAGGTGTGGGCGGATACCCGCTACCTGTTACCGCCCAACAGCTACATCAACTGGTGCCTGACCGGCGAGTTGGCGGTGGACCACAGCAGCGCCGGGAATATCGGCGGTGTCTACGACGTGGCGGCGCGCAACTGGTCAGGTGAGATGCTGGATGCGCTGGGTATCGCGCAGTCGATGATGCCCGAGCGGTTGCTGTATTCCGGCGAGGTGGTGGGCGGTTTGCTTGCAGACTGGGCCGCACGCCTGGGCTTGCAGCCGGGCACGCCAATCCTCGCTGGGGGCGTGGACGCGGCCATGGCGACTTTGGCGGCGGGTGTCACTCAGCCAGGCAATCATGTGGCGATGATCGGCACCAGCATGTGCTGGGGCTACCTTAACCAGCAGGTGGATGCGCGCCATGGTTTGGTGAGCATGCCCCACGTCTACAACGGCCACCGCGACCTGTACATCTTCGGCGGTGCGATCACCGCCGGGGCCTCGGTCAGCTGGTTTCGCGAGCAGTTCTGCCAGGCCGAAGAACAGCAGGCCCAGGCCACGGGGCAAGACAGCCTGGCACTGTTGGAGCAGAGCGCGATGAATATTCCGGCCGGCAGCGAAGGCGTGGTTTTTTTGCCTTACCTGATGGGCGAGCGCAGCCCGGTATGGGATGACCGCGCCAGCGGCAGTTTTGTCGGGCTCAACCTCTACCACAGCCGCTTTCACCTGTACCGCGCGGTGCTGGAGGGCGTGAGTTTTGCCCTGCGCCACAATATCGAAGCGGGTACTCAAGGCGCGCACTCCCTGGACCCACGCCTGATTGTGGTGGGCGGGGCGAGCCATTCGGACCTTTGGATGCAGATCATCGCCGATGTCACACGCTACCCGGTGTACACCATCGTCCAGGAGGTAGAAGCGGCCCTGGGCGCGGCGTTGCTGGCGGCGCATACCGTGGGGCTGGTGAGTGATGGGCAGATGGACACCGGCTGGGTGCAGTTGCAACTGCGGGCGCAGCCCAAGCGGGAGAATGTCATGACCTATGACCGGGCGTTTGCCGAGTACCTGAAGCTGTACCCGGCTCTGAAACCGATCATGCACAACCTGCAAACCACCTGATTCAACACGGTCCAGAAATGTGGGAGCTGGCTTGCCTGCGATAGCGGTGTATCAGCACCCGATAAGGAGACTGATACTCCGCTATCGCAGGCAAGCCAGCTCCCACAGTGGATCTTCATTGGTTTTGAGATCTTTATTTATGACCACTACCTTCGACTTCTCTCACCGGCGCATCCTCGTCACCGGTGCCAGCAGCGGCATCGGTCGCGAAATTGCCCAGCAACTGATCGCCAGCGGCGCCGAAGTCTTCGCCCTCGGTCGCGACGCCCAAGCCTTGGCGGCATTGGGTTGCCACACCTTGTGCGTGGACATCGCTGACAACATCACCCTCGACGAAGCCCTGCAAGCTTTGCCGCCCCTGCACGGCCTGGTCAATTGCGCCGGGATTTCACGCCTGGAACCCGCCGCCGCTATCAGCGCCAGCGCCTTCGATCAGGTGATGAACGTCAACGCCCGCGCCGCTGCGCAAGTGGCCAGCCGGGTCGCGGCGAAGATGATTGAGGCGAACATGGCGGGCAGCATCGTCAACGTCTCCAGCCAGGCGTCGTTGGTGGCGCTGGACGATCACCTGAGCTACTGCGCTTCCAAGGCCGCGCTGGATGCAATCACCCGTGTGCAATGCGCCGAGTGGGGCCGTTTTGGCATACGCGTCAACAGCGTCAACCCCACCGTGACCTTGACGCCGATGGCAACCATGGCCTGGTCCGACCCGGCCAAGCGCGACCCGGCGCTGGCTGCGATTCCGTTGGGGCGTTTTGCGCAACCGGCGGAAGTGGCGCTGCCGGTGCTGTTCCTGCTCAGCGACGCGGCGAGCATGATCAGTGGCGTCAGCCTGCCGGTGGACGGCGGCTACACCAGCCGCTAGCCGTTTTCCAGCTGCCCGGCGATGACCACTTTATCCCGTGGCTTGTACGGGTCTTGCAGGCGGTCGAGCAGCAGGCGCACCGCACTGCTGCCGGCCAGGGACGCGTCATGGGCCACGCAGGCGATGGGCACGCCAAAGATATCGGCGAAGGGCAGGCGGTCGATGCCGCAGATGGTCAGGCTGTCATGGGCAATGTTGTGCATGCGTAACGCGCGCAGGGCGCCCAGGGTGATCAACTGGTTGAAACCCATGATCGCGTCCGGCGCCGAGTGTGCGGCCAGGTAGTCGAGGGTATGCAGGTAAGCCGGCATCAGCGTGTAGTCACCCGCCTGCACCTCGACCTGAATGTCGGGGTGTTCGGCCAGCACTTCCCGCAGGCCTTTGAGGCGCTCCACGCTGATGCGCGAGTGCTCGGGGCCGGTCAGCACCAGCAGGCGCTTGAGGTTGGGCGTTTGGCGTAACAGGTAGTGCGCGGCTTGCAAGCCGCTGTGGTAGTTGTCGAGCACCACACGGCTGAACGGGCTGTCGTGGATGGTGCGATCAAGCAGCACCACCGGGGTCTTGCCGTTGCTCAGGCGCTCCAGATAGTCGGGTTGGTAGCTCGGTTCATCGGAGACCGGCGAGAGGATGATCCCCGCCACGCGATACCCCAGCAGGGTATCCACCGCCTTGCTTTCCAATTCCTCCAGCTCATCGGTGTCCACCAGCATGATGGTGTAGCCGTGCTTTTTCGCCTCGCGGGAAATCGCCTTGATCATCTCGCTGTAGAACGGGTTGTCCACCGAAGCGGTGATGACCCCGATGATCAGGCTTTCACTGCGCTTTAGCCCACGGGCGAAGGCGTTGGGCACGTAGTCCAGCTCGCGTGCCACTTCCAGAATGCGCGCCAGGGTGGCGGGTTTGACCAGGTCGGGTTTGCTCAAGGCCCGGGACACCGTAATGGTGGTCATGCCGACCCGTTTGGCAATGTCGCTGATGGTGACGGACTTTTTCTTGTTCATCGGTAAGGCTGCGAGGGGAAACACCAGCAGGCTAGCATGTGCGCAGATGTAGAGTGATTCAAATCAGCGGGTCCCAGCGTTGCGACCAGTCGCCTTCGGCCTTCACCACTGTACGTAGCAGCTCCAAAGCCTGTTGCAACACCGCCGAATCCCGCGCCCGCGAATACACCAGGTAGGTCGGAAAGCTGAATTCCGGCGCCTTGGGCACGCGCTGCATCACGCCGCTGTCCAGGTAGCTTTGCACCACCCGTGTGCGGAAGTAGCCGGCACCGCCGTTTTCCAGAATGTACTGCAACGCCAGCGGCCCCAGGTTGAAACTCACCGCGGCACGCGCACGGTCGGGCAGGGCGGCGTCGTGCTGCTGGCGAAAGCCCTGGCCCCAGTCGATATACACGTAAGGCTCGGGTTTGCTCGCCAGTTGCACCAGAATCAGCTTTTCTTCCAGCACCTGCTCCACCTGCAAGCCCGGCCAGTATTGCGGCTGGAACACCAGGGCGGCGTCGAGCACACCCAGCTCTAGTTGGCGCAGCAGGTACTCGCCCTCACGCACTTCGGTGCGCAGAGCATGGCCCGGAATGTGTTCGCGCAGCGCCTTGGCCCAGCCGAGCATCAACGGGTTGCACAGGCTGACTTCACCGCCGATATGCAGCACGTTGCGATAGCCATCGGGCAACGGCAGGTCGCGTCGCGCCGCTTCCCAGGTCTGCAGCAACTGGTTGGCGTACACCACGAAGGCCTCGCCGTCGGCGGTCAGCCGCGCACCGGCACGGTTGCGCACAAACAGCGTGCAGCCGAGCTGGTTCTCAAGGTTTTTGACACGAGCGGTGATAGCGGTCTGGGTGACGTGCAGTTTCTCGGCCGCTGCGGCCAGGCTGCCGCAGCGGGTGATTTCGAGGAAGGTGCGTGCCAGTTCGATGTCCATGAAGCCCCCGGGGATGAATAGGGGCATTGTAGAGCGATGCAGGATTGGAATGCGATCCATGTGGGAGCTGGCTTGCCTGCGAAGACGGCCTGACAGTCAACTGGGATGTTGGATCAGAGCGCGTACATATCCGTTATTTAGGTAACGGCCACTTAGGGTTCCGCCCTGACGGCGGCTCACTTTGCAAAAGCGGCAAAGTAAGCAAAACGCTCTTGCCCCACCACTCGGCACCTCGCTTAGGCTCGGTGTGCCCGTAATCCGCCAGTG
>NZ_WKCD01000016.1:0-50886 GCF_021606625.1 Pseudomonas sp. PA-4-8C | reverse complement strand
CTGTCCCAGCTGTACGTGGACGTGAAGGAATACACCGACCTGCCGCCACTGCTGCTGGAACAGATCAAGCACTTCTTCGAGAACTACAAAGACCTCGAAAAAGGCAAATGGGTGAAGATCGACGGTTGGGGCAACGCAGACGCTGCCCGCGCCGAGATCATGAAGTCGGTTGCGGCCTACAAAGGCTGATACCCGCGCCTCATTGCCACGGCAAATAAAAAGCCCCGTTAATTCGGGGCTTTTTTATGGGCCGGATTAAACATCAAGTTCAATGTTTATTTGCAGCGTTTAACTAACTTGCACACCTGAAAGATCCCGCCACAACTAAGCCAAATCCTACAACTGCAAATCAACGCATGGTTTTATTTGATTAGACTTTCCGGCCAGTAAACTCTGCGTTTATGAATACATCAGGTGATCGTTTAAAAGCGCTACTACGGGAAGTTCATCTTTCCGCCTCCGACTTCGCCAAGAACCGCGGCGTCACGCCTCAGCACGTGAACAACTGGTTCAAACGCGGCGTCCCCATGGGCCGACTCAACGAGATCGCAGAGTTGCTGTGCGTCTCAAGTCGCTGGTTAAGCGACGGCAAAGGCCCCAAACACCCGCCCGCCAACTACCTGCTGGAAGGCCCCACCGCAAGGATTGCAACCGCCCGCGAAGACACCGGCAAATACCTCACAGGCCCCGCCTGCCGCCCGGAAAAAACCGACGTGGAGATCCCCCTCCACCCCACCTTCACCTCAACCGAACGCATCCGCGTCTCCCTGCACAGCCTGGAAACCCTCAACGTCAACCCCGACCGCGCCATAGGCGCCTACATGGTCGACAACAGCATGATCGACATTATCCAACAAGGCGCCACCCTCGCCATCGACCGAGGCCGCACCCAAATCATCGATGGCGAAATCTACGCCGTCGAACATGACGGCATGCTGCGCATCAAATACCTCTACAACCGCCCTGGCGGTGGCCTGCGCATGCGCAGCCACAACGCCAGCGAACACCCGGACGAATACCTCAACCACGAGGAACGCTTCGAGCAAAGCTTCAAAATCGTCGGCTGGGTATTCTGGTGGTCCACCCTCAACAACCGCCGCCCACCGGTGCCCCTGGATGAACACCTGCTGGGCTGGGAAGGCTCTAAATCGGAACCGGAGGTGGGCAACTGAAGTGAATGTGGGTATCATGCGCCGCACATTTGGCAGGGGTCGCTTTTAGCTGATTCCCTGCCGGCGAAGCGGAGGAGTTCCCGCGGATGCCCCTACTATTCAGCCCGACGCAATGTGGGCTGAGCGATTTGAAGGCTGGTGAGGTTTGTCAAAAACAAGCTGAGGCAGTCCCCGAGAAGCCGGCCACAAGCCGGCTTTTTAATTGTCCGAAATAATCCTATCCCATCCGATAATCTTCCTGATAGCGTAGCTATTCCGGGGGTTTTAAGCATTTACCTGTCCGATGGCGTTCAAAGCCATTCGATCTCATCCGACGATGAAGTGGGGGGACAGGTGGGGGGACAAAACTGCGACAGGGGAAATCTAATGGGTAAGCTGAATCCGAAACAAGTCGAAAACCTGACCGAACCCGGCACCTATGAAGATGGTGATGGGCTTCGTTTGGTCGTCAAACCTACTGGGCGTAAATCCTGGCTGCTTCGCTTCCAACTGGCGGGCCGTCGTAGAGAGATGGGGCTGGGCTCATTCCCTGAGGTGAGTCTCAAGAAGGCGAGACAAGACGCCAGCGCTAAACGCAGCCAACTGAGTGATGGCATTGATCCCCTATCAGCCAGGGACATAGAGCGCGCCGCTCAACGGGAAGCCCAGCGTGCAAGTGAAGCCAAGCAGATGAAGTTCGAGACTCTGGCAGCAGAATACCGCGATGCGCACGGCTCGGCGTGGTCGGAGAAATGGCGTAAGGGATGGCTGCGAAAGCTAGAGCTGTATGCGTTTGATCACATAGGCAAGCTGTCAGCCGAAGACATCGGCACTCCCGAAGTGCTTAAGGTGTTGCAACCCATCTGGGCCACCAAGACTAGAACCGCTGACGAGGTGCGTGGGCAAATAGAACAGATCCTGGACGCGGCCAAGGCACGCAATCTGCGACAGGGTGAGAACCCTGCTCGCTGGCGCGGGCACTTAGACAATCTGTTGAGCCGCTCTGAAAAGAGGAAAGCTCGGAAGCGTGAGCACTTTGAAGCATTGCGCTGGCAGGAAGTGCCGGAACTGATGATAAAGCTCAGGGCAAACTCCACTCCCCCGTCCTGGGCTGCTCAACTGCTGATCATGACCAGCGCACGCGCCCACATGGTTAGGTTCGCTCGTTGGGATGAGTTTGATCTAGAGGCTGGAACTTGGTCCCTGCCAGACGAGCGAATGAAGATGCGAGTAGCTTTCGTAATTCCGCTTGCCAAGGAAGTCGTAGAGCTGGTGAAGAGGATCCCGCGAGATGAGGGAAGTCCCTTTCTCTTCCCAGGCCAAGGCAAGACAGGGGTAATGCACGCAAACGCTATACGAACCCTACTGCATGACATGGGTTATAAGCACATCACTCGTCATGGGTTTCGGTCTTCATTTCGTGATTGGGCCGGTGAATGCACCCATTACCCACGGGAGGTCTGTGAAATGGCGCTAGCACATGACGAGCGTGATCAGACTGAAGGTGCATACTCTCGCTCGGACTTTCTGGATAAGAGGCGCTTACTTATGAATGACTGGTGCATATTTACAACCCCTCCGCCAACAACCTGAAAATAAAGTTTATCTAGAAGTCGCCGCCTCGAAATATACAATCAGCGCACAAAGCAAGGCGCCTCAAGGCGGCAAAACCCACCGAGTGACACATTGCAGATGCCCCTCTAAATCATGAGATGAGAAAACTTTAAATCTTTAGGGAGACAGACAAGATCGCGCAAAGCTATCAAAGCTTGGCGAACCCCATACGTCTATACGTTCATGCCGGCTCAGGGCCGGCATCCAGAATCCAACTTTACATTACAGATAGTTAGGGCTCAACACGAAATACTTCAGCACAACTAGGACAAGATACATCTCGCCCCTTTAACGCATGTCGAAAATAGTGATCTCGAACCTTACCTTTCTTCTCTATACTCGTAACAATAAATTCGTAAACATCAAAGTCTAATGAGATCCAATTCCTGTCCACATATTCTGAAAGTGCCTTGGAAAGCGTATTAGCGGCCTCAGCATAACTACGCCACGGATTGGCAGGGCTAGACACTAACAATTCAGCTAACATCTCATAAATGTCTTCTCTTATCTTTTTTCCAACCTTAGCCCCCAAAACCCTCCCATTATAAGCCAAATTCACTACAGACATAAAATTCTGCATCCCATCGAATCTACCAATCTCTAATGCAGATCTCATAGCAAGTATTGCCGAAGCTTCAGGGCGCCCCTCCGTAAGCCTCGACACCGCCGCCTCATAATAAAGAACCGCATAGAAAAATCTCTCTTTCAACTCTACCGTACCACGAGCATCACCCTCCCTCAGCCAACATTTCAAAATATCCCTCTCAGAAACAATCCCCTGCTTTTCCACAAATCGAGAAACATGCTTTCTAAAAAGATGGAACGATTCCTTTGGCCAAAATTTTCTTAGCGAAAACCGCAACATCGCTCGCAACTTTGACAGTGCAACATAAGCCCCTGCACCCTCAACTTCCGCAACTGAATTGTACGCACGCATAAAACCTCAGCCATTTCAATTAAGAATCACAACTCCTTTTTTACCTTCCTGCACAAGGCGAATCAGCCCATCACGGGCAAGCTTTTCGTATATTTCCTCCAGCCTATCTGAATCTCTAAGTCTATTTGGACAATGACGTCTAATATAGGTTCTATCAACGCGCCGCTCACCTTTTTTATCATAATTCGACCTAATCCAAGCGTGGAGCTCACTGGCATCGTTCTCTAGCATGGTATCAGGGCTGAATACTTTATTAAACTGACGTGAAAACCAATAACCAAGCTCAATTGACGCCCGCATCGTCGTCTCAGAAACATCCCCCTCGCGACCCTCAAATATATGAAATATAGCAGCCAATCTGATCATATTTTCAGCAAGCTTTGACGCATGATCTGGCGCCCACCCATAAGCCCCATCTTCCGAAATTTCTTTTTCTATCTGATTGCGCGTATTGTTCCAGATCTCACTAGCACGTTCCGACAATCGAATCGCTTTTCGAGTACACTTGCCAAAACGACGACCATCAACATACTCTTTCAGAAGAGCAACTGCCCTATCTCCAAACCTCTCGCAAGCGTCCCATCGCTCTTCAGATCCGTCAGTAATTCTAGAACCTTGAGTGGACTTAGGCCGGCAAAATAAAAAACGAGAAGTAAGACCCGTACCTCTTGCAGCATCTCCCTTGATCTCGTTGAATGACTCAAAAACACTAGGCTGAATCATTAAGCAAAGGACAAGTCTTGCATCGAGCACCTGATAGGACTCACTTGAAACACGCCCCACCCGCACACCATCCCCACTCCAGACTGAATTAATTTTATCGAAATGTTGAAATGCTCCTCCTTTCAGAATCCCTGACGCTTCGCTGGAGATCCATCCTGCCGACGACAAACCACCATTCATAGCTTGAAACAAAGCCTGGACTGTCACATCATCATTGAGAAACAACAAGTTCAATGGTGGACTTGGCTCTTTATCTTGATGCTCACAGATCAGCCTAGCAACTTCTTCCGTGGCCTCACCTCGTTTCACGCACCTTCTTAAATTAGATTTATGTGCTTTTAAAATCTCGAACCAAACAGCATGCAAAGACTTATACTTAGTCAACTCAAGACCGCGTTCCGCAAGGATCGCTTCTTGATATTTAAATACACTTGCGGACAACGCACGAAGCGTCGGTGACTTTCCACTCCCAGAGCCGGCGACCGCCATGATAGCAAGCGACAACGGGTAAATATTACCTAGAGGAGACCTAACGTCATATAGACCCTGACAAGCCAATGACATCATCGCCAACGCAGAGCAAACAGCCAGTTCCCTTGGAGATTTTATGTTTCTCTGCACCTCATAAACTGCCTCAGAAAAAACTTCGAACGGTAAATCCGGAACAGTATCCGGTGCAATATGTTTATTTGATGCCTCCTTTGGTGCCGGTGAAGCCCTATTCCATGACGGCTGCCGCGCCGGCCTCTCACCATGCATCAACGTCCCTCCTGTTTTTTCAATTCAATAAATGCTCTTATCTCCCGCAGATCCCATCCGACTGCGAAACTACCGATCTTGAACGGCTTAGGAAAATCCGAATCAAACCACTTTGAACCTGGTTTAATTCGCTCATATATAGTCGACCGACTGAGCCCCAGCATGACCTGAAGCCGATTAATGCGGATTACGCGAAGTTCATCCTCAAAACTATCTATTTGCATAAGGCCCTCCCTCAGACGCCTCAACGGTATCTGGTAGGTGAAATAGAAACAGCCAAACCGCTAAACAGATATTATTTTTAGCGATTGCCTTGACATGGCTGAGATTTCGAGAGTGACGAACCACAGCATTTTTTCTAACCAACAGCCCTCCGCTACCTGCTAAAGCTGCTACCGCTGTAGCAAAAGTAGCGGCCGTAGGGGGCGTCCACCCTGCATGAAAATTCCATTCGTTATTTTTTCGGCCACACATAACCTCCCTGACTACATCATCAAGGAGGTTAGCCCCATGTCATTGCAGTGCCCTCGCTGTCATTCCCCCAAAGTCGCTTCTTTCCATCACGCCATGAAAGTCGGCGCGGCCATCGGCACCGTGGGTGGTGCTGCGCGCGGCGTCAGTGCTGCGCTGGCTGGAGGCCAAGCGGGTGCGCTCATTGGCGCTATCGCCGGGCCTGTAGGCATCACCCTCGGTTCAGTGTCAGGTGCCATTCTCGGTGGCCTGGCCGGCGGCGTCGGCGGCTGTGCGCTCGGCGCCCAACTGGGCGAGTCACTCGATCGCCATGTTCTGGCCCACAACCTCTGCCTGCTCTGCGGCCACCGCTTCAACCTCCCAACCTGATTAGGTCCTTCCCCTTCTATCTATTACGTCTGGACGGTGCTGCGCTCTGCGTGGCGCTTTATGCCGGCTTGCACCTAAAGGAATTACAACCATGGCTCATCTCGTCGAAACAATGGCCTACGCGGGCGCGGCCCCGTGGCATGGCCTAGGCAATCAACTCACTCAGAAACAACCGATCGAAGTTTGGCAACGCGAAGCCGGGATGGACTGGGCGATCCAAGAAAGCCCGGTGCACTTCAAAGCAGAGCTGGCCGGTCACCTAGGCTCCATCCATTCATTCCCGGAACAAAAGGTGCTGTACCGCTCCGACACCAAAGTACCACTGTCGGTGGTCTCACAGCGCTACCACACCGTGCAGCCGCGTGAGGTGCTGGAGTTCTACCGTGATCTTACTGAGGTCTCCGGCTACGAGCTGGAGACTGCGGGGGTACTAAAGGGCGGTCGCAAATTATGGGCGTTAGCGCGTACCGGACAAGGCGCTGCCCTGAAGGGCAATGACCAGGTCAACGGCTACCTGCTGCTGGCCACGTCCTGCGACGGCACCCTGGCAACCACGGCAACACCCACCACCGTTCGGGTGGTGTGCAACAACACCCTGACCATTGCCCTGGACGGCACATCTCGTGCGATTAAGGTGCCGCATAACACACGATTCGATCCGAAGGCAGTGAAGAAGCAACTCGGCATAGCCGTCTCCGGTTGGGACGAGTTCATGTACCGCATGCGCCATCTCGCTGAGCGCAAGGTCCAGTGGCATGAGGCTCTTGGATATTTCATGTCGGTGTTGTGTGAGGTAAATCCGAGCAATCAACTACCGGAACAATTGCCCAACGAACGCGCCCTGCGCAAGGTCCAGGAGCTGTATGAAGGCCGTGGCCGGGGCAGCCAGCTCGAATCGGCACGCGGCACCGCCTGGGGCTTGCTCAATGCGGTGACCGAGTACGTCGATCACGAGCGCCGCGCCCGTAGCAATGAGTACCGCATGGACTCGGCGTGGTTTGGTCAAGGTGCGCAGATCAAGCAACGCGCCCTTGATGCAGCCTTGCGCCTCGCCGCTTAACTCTTCTCGTCAATCGCCACGCCCGGTCAGCCTTGTGCTGATCGGGCGTGTTTATGCCTGCAAGGTGAACACGATGAAAGCAACCTCATTGGATAGCTGTACCCCGAAGCCCCGTCCTGCCCTGCGCCTGGTCAGCACCAAGGAGCTGCCGCGTGAGGATTGGCTCGCCATACGTAAACAAGGCATCGGTAGCTCCGACGCAGGAGCTGCGGTTGGCCTCAACCCGTACAAGTCGCAGCTGGAACTTTGGCTAGAGAAGACCGGACGGGACACCGAGCTGCCGAAAACCGATCCCGACGACGAAGATAGCGCGATGTACTGGGGCAACGTGCTCGAACCCATTGTGGTCTGGCATTACAGCAAGCGCACCAAGAACAAGGTGCGGCGCATCAACGCCGTGCTGCAGCATCCCGATCCGGAGTTGCCCTGGATGCTGGCCAACATCGACCGAGAGGTGATCGAGGCCGACGATGTGCAGATCCTCGAATGCAAGACCGCCGGCATAAACGGCGCACGCCTTTGGAAGGAAGGCGTGCCGGAGTATGTGACGCTGCAACCGATGCACCAGCTCGCCGTCACCGGCAACAGGCGGCGGATGTCGCCGTGCTGCTCGGCGGCCAGACGCTGGGGATCCACCGTATCGAGCGGGACGAGCAGATGATCGCGCGCCTGATCGAGCTGGAGCGCATATTCTGACGGTACGTCGCAACTGATACCCCTCTACCGGCTGATGGCCCGGAAGTGAGCCTGCATTACGTGTCCTAGAAACGTCGCGCAAAGGTGGCGGCTGACCTGAGGAGGATTTACTAGTCTGCCACGGCAGACGAGGCCGAACTGCGCCGCGGAGAGTTCGAGGCCAAGTGGGACGATCACTACTTGTCAATCGGCCAGTCTTGGCGACGCAACTGGGCCCGGATCACGCCCTTCTGAGCGCGCCCAATCGTGACAATCGCGTTATCAACCTTAAGTCATTGCCCCACTCAGCCCGCGACTGGTAAGCCAAGCAATCAGTAGGTTCTGCCCCTCATCGACGCGCGGCAGGTCGTTATAATTTAAGATACCGACCCTGCCACCCAGATTGGCTAAGCAAGCATCGAAACTAGCCCCAGGTAATCCATGGCCACGCCAGTTAATTTATCCGTCATAAAAGCGTTTCGAATATTGAATGCCTTCGAGTATGCCGGGGAAAAACTAAGCCTCTCGCAACTTACCCGGCGCCTCGATATGAATGTCGCCACCGCCCATCGCTTCCTGATCACCCTGCAATCGGTGGGGGCCGTAGTGAAGACGCCGAATGGATCCTTCGAACTGGGGTTCCTGCTGGCCGATCTCGGCGGAAAGGTGTCGATCATCGATGTGATGAACAGCATCTCCATGCCCCATGTCGAAAGCCTGGCCGAGCGCTTTGGCGAGACCATCCATGCCGCTATCCTCGACAACGACATGGTTTGCTATGTGGCTAAGGGCGAGGTCTCGCGCAGCCTCACGCTGATCACGCACATCGGCAAGCGCTTGCCGGCCTATTGCACCGGCCTGGGCAAGGCCCTGATGTCGACGCTTGACGAAGCCGAGTTGCAGCGCTGCATCGCCCGCCAATCCTTTCAGCCACTCACGGAAAAGACGACCACCGAGCCGACCGCGCTACTTGAGGAGTTACAACTGACCCGAGAGCGAGGCTATGCGATCGACGATGAAGAAGTGGAGATAGGCTTGCGTTGCGTGGCGGTGCCGATCATCGGGCGCAGCAACCAGCTCAAGGCAGCGATTTCCCTGTCGGCGCCAACCACCCGCCTAGACCAGGCGAAGGTCGAGGAAGTTGCCCAGGCACTACGCGAACAGGCCTTGCTGATTGGCGAGAAGCTGGCCGCCCGGCCCTGAGATGGCACCGATGACGACTCCGCTAATCGTCGGGATGCAGGTGTAGCCGCAGGTTGTTCATGATGCGCGCGGTCAGTCCCCATATCTGCTCGGTGCCGCAGTCCAGCACCAGACTGTGTTTTTCCTCGCCGTCGTAGACCCTGCGCTCCTGGCGATAATGGTCGGCCTGGAGGAAATGGCTCAAGGGCACTTTGATCACCTCGGCCACCTCCTTGGCCTGCAGTCGCCAGCGCAGCGGACGCGTAATGATGCCCACCACGGGATAGATCACAACGCCACGGCTGTTGCGGCAGAGCGGTAGCACCAGCGGTACCTGCACTGCCGCTGGTGGCAAGCCGACTTCCTCTTGCGCCTCACGCAATGCGGCGCGTATCACCGACCCCTGGTCCACCGCTTCGAGAAGGCCACCCGGCAGGCTGATTTCCCCCGCATGCCGGCGCATACCGTTGGCCCGTTGGGTGAATACCACCGGGCATTCAGGCTCGGCGGCGAGCAGCGCAATCAGCACTGCCGCCACCTTCTCCGGCCCGGCATCCAAGTGCGGCGCCTCGCCGCTCAGTTGAGCTAGACGCTGCAGCGCTTGTGCCGTTATCGCGTGCATGTCGTACCTCCACCGCAGCCGCAAAGAAACGCCAATACTTCCTAGAAAAAGCGGTCGAAATGCACCTGTTCGGCCGGCACCCCTTGGTCGAGCAGCAACATTTTGGTGGTTGCCTGCACCATGGGCGGAGGCCCCGCCAAGTAGCATTCGTAATCGGCCAACGTACCTGCCAACGTCTGCTCCAAGGCTTCATGGATAAAGCCGACCGCCCCCTCCCAGCCATCGCCTGGCGAGGGTTCGGAGATGGCTGCATGGAAGCGGACCCGCTCGGCAAAGCCGGGCAGCGCTTGCAGCTCTGCCAGGCCGCAGATGTCGGCGGGCGTGCGGCCACCGAAGAAGAAATGCAGTTTGCGTCCGGCCATCGCCGGATCGCTGAGCATGCCGCGGGCAATCGACAACACCGGCGAGATACCCGAGCCGCCGGCGATGCAGAGCACATCGCGAGGCACTGCGGTTTGTAGGAAAGCCAAGCCGTAAGGCCCTTGCAGCGTGACTTGGTCGCCCGGCTCAAGCAGGGCGAACAGCGACTCGGTTACCCGCCCGCCGGGCTTTTTGCGGATCCAGAACTCCCATATGCCCTCGGCATTGGCGAGGTTGCTCATCGAGTAGGCCCGCGGACCGGGAGCATCGCCGAGGCTGAGCATGGCGTACTGCCCCGGCAGGAAACGCGCGGGGGCGGGGCCGTGGAAGCGGAACTCGGTGATATCCGGGGTCAATTCGCGGCGGCTTTCCAGAGTGGCCTGGAAGCGCTGCGGCAGTATGCTCGGGCGGAAGCTTTCGTCGGTGCGCATGCTGATCACCAGATCACTTTTCGCGCGGCACTGGCAAGCCAGCTTGCGTCCCTTCTTCAGATCGCGGGCGGACAGTCCCGGCGCATCCGGCCAGAGCTCCTCGACCTCGCCCTCAATCAGTTCGAATTTGCAACTGCCGCAACCACCCGAGTTGCACTCATAGGAAAGGCCGAGTCCGGCCGCGAGCCCGGCACGCAAAATAGAGTCATGCGTCTCGGTTTGTTCGAAAGACGCGTCGCTGTTGTGGATCTGTACGATAGGCATAACGGCCTCTCTTGGATTTATGGGTTGAACGCCGCGTTACAGGCCCAGAAAACGCAGACAGTTGGTCGTCTGCAAGGCTTCACGGTCGGCCGCGCTGAGCCCCAGCCCCTCCAGCCGACGGCCAGGATGACTGTCACGAATGACGAAGGGATAGTCGGTGCCAATCATCAACTGGCTCGTGCCGTAGACCTGCATCAGGTAGGTCAGCGCCGGCTCGCTGTAGACTAGGGTGTCGTACCAGAACTGCCGCGCCACTTCCTGCGGCGAAGAGGGGATCGCCTCGCGCAGCGGCTTGCTAATTTCCCAGCCGTGCTGCAGGCGCGGCAGGATCATCGGGAAGGAGCCGCCGCCATGGCTGAAGGCAATGCGCAGGCGCGGGAAGCGGTCGAGCACGCCGTTGGCAATGAAGGCGGCGATGCCCAAGCCGTTCTCGTTGGGGAAGCCGACCAGCGCTTCGATCAACGGTGGCCCGTAGAGCCGCTCCTTGGTCGGGTGCAGGGCATGCACAAACAGGCACATGTCCTCTTCCTGCAGGGCGGCGAAGAACGGATCGAAACGGCGGTCACCCATGGCGATGCCGTTGATGTTCGAGCCCACCTCGACCCCGACCAGAGCGTATTCGTGCTTGAGGCTGCGCACTTCGCGCGCGGCCCGTTCCGGGTCCTGCAGCGGCACCATGCCCAGGCCGTAGAAACGCTGTGGAGCTGCGGCGACCATCTCGGCGATGGTGCCGTTGATATAGCGGCCGAAGGCCAGGGCATCGTCGAGGCCGAACCAGTAGGACAGCAGCTCCGGCATCGGCGACAGTACCTGGCGCTCGACGCCCTCGGCGGCCATTTCCTCCAGGCGCCGGTTGCTGTCCCAGGCGTTGGCGGATACTTCGCGGAACGGCTTGTCGCCGATCATCACCGTGCGGTGATGGCCCTCGCCGCAGTGCATGCAGGGCCAGCCATGGTTTTTTCCCCGGCCCGGGTAGGCGGGAAAATCGGCCGGGACAACATGGGTGTGCATATCGATCATGTGTTTCTCCTCGCGGCCTAGGCCTTGATTGCGCCGGCGGAGAGGTCGAGATAGACCTTGCCGCTTTCGACCGTGACCGGATACACCTTGATGGGCAGCACGCAGGGAAACGACAGCGCCTCGCCGGTGCGCACATCGAAGGTGCCGCCATGCCAGGGGCATTCCACCACGCAGTCCTCATCGACTTCGCCTTCGGAAAGCAGCGCCTGGCCGTGGGAGCAGATGTCGTCGGTGGCGTAGAACGCATCGGCGACCCGGTACACAGCCACCGGGCCGAGACCGGGCGGGGTCACCTGATGGATTTCGCTATTGCCCAACACATCCGCGTCGCAGACGTAGAAGTGGGACATATTGATTACAAGGTCCATAGCGGCTCCTTTCTCAGAACTTATGCCAGCCCATAGGTCGTCACCAGAATCACCCCCGCAACGGTGGCGACGGTTCCGGCGATGACTTGAGGCGTGAAGATTTCGTCCGCGCGGATGAACACGTACGACACCAGCAGGACGAACAGTGGCGTGGTGGCGGCCAGCGGTGCGATGACCACCAGACCCTCGAATTGCAGCGCCGCATACAGCAGCACCGGCCCGAGACTGGAAAAGATCCCGGCGAGCACGAAGAAACCGAGCTCGCGCCGACTGCAGCGGATTTCGCCAACCGCACCGGTGAACAGCACGTACAGCGTGGAGAAGAACCAGGAAGAGGTGCAGGTGACCGCCGCGGCGGTCACCGCATCCGAACCGATGTCGATCCCGATCTTGCGAAAAACAATGGATATACCGTAGGACAACGAAGCCACCAGCGGCAGCAGCAGATAGATACGCGACACGTTCTGCAGACTGCGGGTCGGGTTCTGCCCGCCCTGCGCACCGACCACCACGCTGCCCAGCACCACCATCAAGGCGCCCAGCAAGCCCAGGTTGGTCACCTCTTCGCCGAGGAACAGGATCGCCAGCACCACGGAGATCACCGGATGAGTCAAGGTCAGCGGTGTGGTGATATTCGCTCCGAGTTTGGCCATTCCCTGGAATTGAAAGAGCCGGCCCAGCAAAGGCGCGAACACCCCGGAGAGGAAGAAGTAGCGCCACTCCCACCATTGCTCGAACTGCCAGCCGTAGACCAGCAGACTCCAGCCCCAGAGAAAAACCACGTTGACGAATAACGTCAGCCACAACGCAGTCGTCGTCGACGCGCTCTTTACCCCGACCCGCACAAAAACGAAGGTGAGCGCAAACATCAAAGCCGAAAGCAAGGCCATGCCAATAGGCAGCGCTCCAGACACATCGGTCATACTTCATTCACTCCTGTACATGCGGCGGCACTCGGTTGTCCGATAGGGTTCTGCGTTATGGCCACGGCCTTGTTCGCCAAGCCACCGACTTAACGGCACAACCCAGGCAGCCAGGCCCATGCTGAACACGATCAGGCCCGGGCACGGCGTGAAACGCCGTACCTGCAATCGCAACGATACTGTCAGCGCGCCACGGACGAGATACGCATGCCCCGCTTGCCGGTATCCAGGATTTCGCCGGTCATATAAGAAGCATCGTCGGAGGCCAGGAAAACGATCACCGCGGCCTGCTCCTCGATGGAAGCGGGTCGATCGAACAATCCCTCCTTGGTGACGTAATCGTAGAACTGCTGGTTCCACTGCTTTTCCTGGTCGCTCAACGCGCGCTCCAGGCGCGGCGTCGGCCGTTCCTTGACCGCCGTGTTGCCCGGTGCGACGCAGTTGACGCGGATATTGAAGTCCGCCAGCTCGACCGCCAGCGCCGTGGTCAGCCCGACCACGCCGCCTTTCGACGCGGAATAGGGAATGCGGAAAATCCCCATGGTCGCGTTGGAGCCGACGTTGACTATGGCGCCGCCCCGCGCCTGCATGTAGGGCACCACCGCACGGCAGCACCACAGGGGCGGCCAGAAGGAGCGCTCGACCTCGGCCTTGATCTCGTCTTCGCTGTAATGCCAGAACGGCTTCTTCCAGATGGTCCCGCCGACGTTGTTGACCAGCACGTCGATACGCCCGAAGGCCGACTCGGTTTCGGCCATCACGCTTTGCGCCCCGGCGTAGGTCGCCAGATCGGCGATCGCCACCGCCACCTCCAGGCCCTCCGCACGCATGGCCTCGGCGGCCTCATGGGTCGGCGCGGCGGACTTGTCCGCCAGCACCACCTGCGCACCCTCGCGAGCCAGACGCCACGCCGTCGCCAGCCCGATGCCCTGCCCTGCGCCCGTCACCAGGGCAACCTTTCCTAAAAATCGTCTGCAACCTTGTTCGCTCATAATCCCATCCGTTTGCAACTCGATCGTGATCGGCCCGCTACGCGGCCAACCCGTTTATTCGCTGAATTCCTCAACGTTGGGCTTGGCGCCCCACATACAGAACGAAGACGGCTTCATCTCGAACTGGCGCGGCGTGTACGAGGCCTCGTCGGTGATTCGCTTCACACCCGAGGAATATTCGTAGACGCGCCCGTCCGGGCCGAGGAAGTAGATGAACATCGCCGTCGAGGTCGGGTGCCGACCCGGCCCGAAGGCGATAGGTACGCCACGCTCCTGCAGGAAGTACCAAGAGCGCATCACGTCATCGATGCTCGCGACCTGGAAGTTGACGTGCTGCACGCCGATCTTGTCCGAGGGGAACAAGGCGATCTTGTGGTGCACCTCGTCGATGCGCAGCAACGCGCCATCGCCGATCCTGTCGCTGATCCGGGCGCTGAGCACCGAAGTCCAGAAAAGCAGGTCGCGCTCGATATTGCGGCTGTGCAGACCGAAATGACCGAACTCGGTGATCCCGGCATCGCGCGCGGGAAAGTAGCGCACGCCGGTCTGGTGTGGCCGATAGACCAGCTCGATGCGGTTGTCGTTGGGATCGGTAAAGGCAACGAAGGCCTCGACCCGGCGCTCTTCGCATTCGGCCGGAGTACCCCAGTTGACCTCGATACCTTGTGTGGCCAGCTCGCTCTCGGCCGTCTTCAGCTCCGCCAGGTGGCGCAGTTCGAACGCCGACGCGTCATAAGACGCGTCGCCCTGGATGTAGCAAAGGTTGAAGGCGCTGCTGTCGCCACGCAGGTAGGCATGGGTCGCGGTTCTTTCGCGCAGCTCCAGACCCAGTATACCGGTGGCGAAGCGCACCATTTCATCCAGATCGCGGCAGCCGAGTCGCAGGTAGCAGATATCGTGCAGATTGATCATGGCTTAGTCTCCACTCGTTGTGTTTATCGGCGTCTTGGCCAGCCCGTCATGCGTTGCCCTCACGCGTTGGTGCAGGCGCGGAAAGAAACGTCTGGACAACAGATAACCGCCGACGATGAGCAACCCCGCCACACCGACGATGTCCCAGGCCGACATCGACAGCAGCCCAGCGGCGATCATGGCGACGCGAGCCCAGCGGCTCAGCATGCCGTGGTACCAGCCCTCAGCTGCGGAGGCGATAATCAGCACGCCCACGGTCACCTTAGTAATGTCGAGCAACGCCGTTTCCCATCCTCCAATCAGCAGCAGACCCGGGTTGTAGACGAAGGCGAATGGCAGTAGGAAAGCCACCATGCCTACTTTCACAGCAGTCAAGGAAACTGCCATCGGGCGCTCGTCGGCGATGGTGCTGGCGACATATGCCGACACCGCGACAGGTGGGGTGATATACGAGGCAACCGCATAGAAAATGAGGAACAGGTGAGCCTGCATCACGGTCAGGCCCGCATCGACCAACGCCGGAGCCACCATCACCGCCACCAACGAGTACACCGCCACGACCGGCATGCCCAGCCCGCAAACGATGGTCACCACGGCGGCCAGCAACAGCGCGAGGAAAAGGTTGAGCTGAGCGATGCCAAAAATCAGCGCGGCCAGTTTCGACGCAAGACCTGTGATGTTTAGGCCCAGCAGCAGGATACCGGCACCCGCCACCGCGGCGATCAGCGGCGCCAGGGCAGTACAGACCTCGACGCAGGCCTCGATGAAGCGGCGCGGGCCGATGCGCGTCTTGGCCATGCTCCAGCTCGCTACGATCACCGCCAACAGGCCCGCCGTCGCCGCCAACGCCGGGGTATGCCCATCAAGCATGTAGTAGACGAGAATGCCCATCGGCACCACGAAGACCCAGCCGGTACGGATCACTGTCCACAGCGTCGGCACAAGGCTGCCGTCGATCTTGCCAACGTTGCGGCGGCACGAGTAGCAATGCACCTGGGTGTAGATGGCCGCGTAGTAGAGCAACGCGGAGGCCAGGATGGCGGCACAGATCTCACCATAGGCGATACCGGTGAACTCCACCATGAGGAACACCACCGCGCCCATCACCGGGGGCAGCAGGGCACCGCCAGTCGCGGCGACCGCCTCCACCGCAGCAGCGTAGCGCCCGGTGAAGCCCGAACGTTTCATCATCGGGATGGTGATTGGGCCTGTGGTCATCACGTCGGCAGCCGGGCTGCCGGAGATCATGCCGAACAGGCCGCTGGAGGTGACCGCCACCTTGGCCGAACCGCCGGCGGAACGCCCGGCGATTAACGCGGCCAGGTTGAAGAAGAACTCGCCACCGCCACTTTTCTCGAGAAGCTTGCCGAAGGTGACGAATAGGAAGGCGTAGACCGCCGCTATCTGCACTGGCGCTGAGAACAGGCCGCCGTCCTGCGGCGAGACCACCAGACCCTCAAGCAGGTAACTCCACTCTAGGTTGCGATGGCCGAAAAAACCCGGCAGGTAATGCCCGAACAGGCAGTAGGCGATCACCAGCCAGACCACCACGGAGATGCCTGCTCCGACACAACGGCGCAGCAATTCCAGCGTGAGGAGCAAATACAGCCCCGCCACGGCCAGATCCAAGAGCAGGAACTCGCTCAGCCCGCTGATCCAGTCGTGATAGCGGCCCATCTGCGAGATCAGGTAGAGGCCTCCAATGAGGCTCAAGCTGGACAGGATGTAATCACCAAGGGTGCTGCGATGAACGTCCGGCGCGTAACTAATCGCCAGAAACGAGATCACGTACATCGGCACGACAAAAACAATGGCGAGTTCCAGCCGACCGAACTCGCCGGCAAGCGCATACCAGACCTCGAAGATAGTCAGCGGCACTGCCAACAAGGCAAAAAAGGCGTATTTATTGCGATCCAAGGGCAGTTTGTTGCCCATTTGGAACATTAGCCAAAATGTCCTTTTGATGTATTGCATGGGGACGCCTCTCTGTTTACTTTCGGCTAATCAGTCGAATCGCCTTTTTAAATAACCGGCTAGCCAGAATAAATTACAGGCCAACCGGATTAACAGACCGACTGACTGTCCGGTTTATTAGAATTCAAGCTGAGCGCGAGCTTGTACAAAGCTTGGTTTATCGCCGTCATAAGGCCCACCGTCGAGACTTACGACGTTGCCGTATTCCATGGAGAAGCGCAGGCGTTGCTGCGGGAACCAATTTATACCCAACATCAGCATATCCATTTCGCCTCCATCAATACCGCCGTCGCTCAGGTCTAGCGTGCTGTAGCCCGCCGCCAGCTGCCATGCGCCAATACCGCCTTGGCTGAGACTTTTTGCAGGAGTAGTCGCACCAAATACATTGTTGTTAGAGTCATAAGCTCGCGCCTCACCGGTCAGCATATAACCGGCCATCACATAGCCCCCTGTAAACATTGGCTTCTCTCCATTGGCAACACCGCCATTGATGGCGTCGTATTTTTGCTGCAAGTATTCAGACCAAAGTTCGAAAGGGCCATTTTGATATAGGCCATGCACGCCCACGGCCGTAAAACCGTCCGAGATGAATTCCCCCGTATCGACCGGGCGAAATGCGCTGATATCGCTTTGCGCGCGAGCGCGCAGGCGTTGTGTATCAGAGCCATTTGAGGACTGATGGCGCAAGGAAGCACCGAGACTCAGGACATGCCCCTTTTCCTGAATGGGATTGATGTTGAACTGGGTAGCTACGTCCACTGCGTCATTGCGGTTTGCATCAGTGGCTCGACTACCAAGCGGGTTCTGAGCTACGGCAAAGCTCCAGCGCCAGTTAGAGCCAATCAAATCCTCGCGTATTCCCACACGCCGAGCCCCGGCGCCAAGCAAAGTGGTCGGTGGAGTAAGCTCCATGAACAACTTATACTTGCTGCTTTGCTGGCTTTCCAAACCGAAAGGCTGGAACTGGTTGCCAAGGAGCAAATTCAGCTCCTTACCTGCCGGTTTAAGCCCGTGATAACCGATTTTTGCATCTTTGACACCGCCCTCGCCGTCGCCGGTGAAGTCGTACTGGAATACATAAGACCAGTCCCTATACATGGTCCCGCTGACTTCCAGACGAGCATCCCGGAGCGCAGTACCGCTGCCCATGGGAGACTCGTCGGCGTCATACCAGGCCGTATCCAACAGAAGACGACCGCCAATCCGGAAGGTGAAATTTCCATCCTCGGTGGCTAGTTGCATGCGGCCACCACGTTCTTCGATTTTGACAGAATGCGGGCCAGGCTTAATGCTTGCTTTCAGGCCCTCGGCTTCCGCCTTGACCGCCTTCAACGCCTCCTCAAGCGCCTGGACTCGATCAGCGAGCTCTTGCTGATTAACTGGCGCTGCTTGAATGGTCCCTGCCACCAACAAGCAACTGAAGGCAAGTGCTGTGGTGGAACGCGGACAAAGGATGCTGGTGCCTTTATGGGGTGTATTAGTGCTCATGATCTGTTCCTATTATCTTTATTATTGAAACGTCATCTCATTTCAGCTTCCCAGCCAGCTGGCTTCCTTCGGAAAGACCGGCTAGCGTTTCGGTCTACTCCTACAAGGCATCAATACGGCTGACACGGCTTAAGTCAGGAGAAATATTGCCCGCTGCAAGGCGGCCGCTCCTGTAACGGCAGTTACTCGACCAAACCAACTTCGCGGTAGAACGCCTCCGCGCCGGGATGCAACTTCAAACTGCCGACATCCGGCAGACGCTCGCGGGTGGCCAGTGACAGTGCCGGATGCAGGGAGCGGTAGCGCTCCATTTGTTCGTACACGGCCTTCGCCAACTTGTAAGCGTCGTCGAAGGTCGCTTCCGGACCGGCGACGATGATGAAGCTGGTGAAGGGCACGTACAGGTCTTCCTTTTGGAAGGCATAGACGCCTCCGGGAATGACGCCGACCTTCCCGCCCAGCTCCTTGGCCACGTGCTCGGCAAGTTCCTTGGAAAGCGGAATGAAGGCGATGTCCTGCACGCTGCCCAGTTCGACAATAGCCCCCGCCGGCGTTGCGCCGC
This sequence comes from Pseudomonas sp. PA-4-8C, assembly GCF_021606625.1. Classification (NCBI taxonomy): domain Bacteria; kingdom Pseudomonadati; phylum Pseudomonadota; class Gammaproteobacteria; order Pseudomonadales; family Pseudomonadaceae; genus Pseudomonas; species Pseudomonas sp. PA-4-8C. Next base: position 32,029 of record NZ_WKCD01000016.1, on the reverse strand, counting down.
CGGTGATGACCACGTCCAGACGGCCGTCGCGCATCAGGTCGTTGGACGCGCCGGTGGGTTGCGGCACCAAGGTGCCGCCCCAGCTTTCGATGTCCTTTATGGTCTTGCCGTAGTAGGACAACAGCGCACGAACATGCTCGCGTGCCCAGAGGTTGCCTGGCTGGTTCACCGATACGCGCATGGGGATTTCTTTCTTGATCAGATCGTCGAAGCTGGTGATGCCGTGCTGGTCGAGAAACTGCTTGCGTGCATAGACCGTAAGCGCGAAGACATCCGGCGCGCCATTCAGCACACCGGTGATGCTGCCCTCCGGGTAGGCATCGCGGAACGGCGCGCGGCCTTTATAGGCCATGCGCGGTTCGACGATGCTCTCGAGGGCGAACGGGCGACGCCCGGTACGCAGGTATTCGAGGCCGCCGGCCGGATTGCCCGGCTCATAGATGATGCTGGAGTTGGGATAGTTGCGACGTACCGCGTCGATTACCCCTTCGCCAAAGACCGACACCTGACCACCCGAGGAATAACCCGCGATGGTGACGTTGACCGGCCCTTCCTTGACCTGGGGCGTGGCCGCGACGGCCATGGTGGCGTTGGCCGCAATGGTCAGCAGCGCCGTTCCCAGAATTCTGCGATTTATCGTGCAGCCGAGCCGCACCAAGGCATTCAACATGACTAAATCTCCAATCGTTCTTGTACTTATGTTTAATCGTCGTGTTTCTTGCAGCTCAAACCCTGACTAAGGTCCTCCCTTATTGAGTAGTGCCGAGTCCGGTGATGCTGAACTCAGCGCCAGCAACGCCATCTACCGCGGAGCTTTGCGTGCTCCAGAACTTCTAAGCTGCTGCACTTTGCCTCCTTAGAAGCCGCTAAAAAGCTGGCCGCCACGTCGATACCGGCGCTGCCCACCCGCCGATCAGACCAAGAAGGTCAGGTTCGGCATTGCCTCGTCGTTGTTCAACAACATCACTTTCTTGCTGCGGATGCGGAACCCCTCGGGAGTGCTCTGCAGCCGATACACACACTTGCCGAACCAGATGTTCTGGACGCCGACGCGAATCTCGCCGAGCACGAAACTGGAGGCGACCTCCAACTCGTCGCCCTCGCTCCTGAGTGGCACCACCCCGGAGATGGTGCGAACCAGCTTGGCCTGCGGCCGATAGGCGTGGGCAGTCTTGTCCTTCAAGCGCATCATGCGTTCGCTCAAGTTGGCGCGATTGTCGTAGATGATCGCAATGCCGGTGCTCGGGTCCTGATCGTCGTGATTGCACGGCACCCAATAGAGGATGTCGTCACCGGACCACAGGGCCATCCAGCGGTCGTACTCGTGCTCGTCCATCAAGGCCGCTTCGTAGGCCAGAAAACGTTCGAGGCGCAGTTGCGTCTCAATGTCCAAGATACCGCCGACCATGGCCGCCGGGGCCGCGTTTACAATTTGCTTCGCCATCGATTTCTCTCCGCTTCGGATGTAACCGGCCGCCTCAGCGAGCAGTCATCAGGCGCTTCCATTCCTGCATTTGCGCCCGTTGGGTGGTCTCGTCACTGATACAGGCCGTTACGCTGCCGTCCTCGTCGACTTGCTCGCGGTTGAGGCCGCGGGCCAGCAGCACCCAAGGCTCGGAATCGGCCAGCAAGCCGCGCTGGGTACGTTCGAAAATCTCGGCATCGTCCGGCGAACCAGCAGCGGCCGGACCATAGAAGGCCTCGTGGGCGCGCAGGCGCTTCTCGTTGATACTCGGCGCCACGCCCTTGAGAAACACCGGATACATCAACACTTCGGTTTCGCCCGGGCTAATCGGAATCACAACGCGCACATGGTCATGAATGAGTTGCAGGTTGGGGAACAACCCCAGATGCGGGTCGCCGTGCCAGGCCAGCAATTCCTCGGCGCGCTCTTGGCCGTAATTGGCCACCATGTCCGCCACGTACTGACGGCCGTCTTCGCTGCGCTGCAGATCGTCGATCGCCATCGCCGCATGGGAACGGCGCTGCTCGCGAAAGTCCAGGCAGGCGTGGCCGTTGGCGAAGCCGCGGGTACGGCTCTGCGAGACGTCGGCAAAGGGGTCTTCCAGGTGCAACGCGCCCACGGCGGAGCCGATGGTGCTTTCGCGCTTGCTGAAGATCTTGAACACCGACATGTGCACGTAGTGCGGGTGGTAGCCGTCCATGCCGATCTGTTTCCAGTTGCCGCGGTACATGGTCTTGTTGACCACGCCCGGCTTTATCTCGATTTCGCCGACCGGCGAAGAGTCGATCATGATGTCGAAGAACTGCTTGGTCGAGCCCAGATACTCGTCGAAGCTCATGCCCTCCTCGGCCAGGCTGGCGAAGACGAAGCCGCGGTAGCTGCCGACACGCGGCACCTTGGGCAAGGCATGCTGTTCGCTGGAGAAATTCTTGTCGTAGGCTTCTGGCCCGGTGACCCCGACCAAGTCGCCCTTGGTGTCGTAGGTCCAGCCGTGGTACCAACACTGGAAGCGTTTGGCGTTGCCGCGTGGCGCTTCGCAGACCTGGGCGCCACGGTGGCGGCAGCGGTTGATCAGCAGTTGCACCTCGCCGTTTTCGTCACGCGTGGCGATGACCGGAAAACGGCCCAACTGGATGCGCTTGAAATCGCCGAATTTGGGAATCTCGCTCTCATGCAGGGCGAACAGCCAGGTGCGATGGAAGATACGTTCCATCTCGTCCTGGAAAATCTGCTCATCGGTAAAGATGGAGCTATGCACGCGGTCTTCTTTGACCAACGCGCCATAGTCACGACTGGATGCAATCAACGTTGTCATTGTTGTGGCCTCATCACTACAGGTCTTAGCCGCCGTCGCTGCGGCGTGGGTTTCCAGCGGCGGTGCCGCGTGGCGCTATTCGTTGAGGAAATCCGTCACCAGCTTGTTGAAGCGCGCAGCGTGCTCGATCTGAGTCCAGTGCCCGCAGCGGCCGAACATGTGCAGTTGCGCACGCTCAATCAGCTCGAACAGCGTATTCGAGGTCACCGGCGGCACGATGCGGTCTTCGCGGCCATGGATGATCAGGGTCTCCTTGTCCAGCGCGCGGATGTCAGCCTCCGCGCTCGCCAGGGCATCGACCCAGCGCTGGCGCGGGGCCGGGAACATCTGCGCGAACGCCTCCTGGTAGCCGGGGCGGATGCTGGCGCGGTAACGCAGCTCAGCCAGTTCGTCACTGATCAGCGCCTTGTTGTAGGCGAAGCTGTCCATCAGGTGGCGCATGCCTTCGACCGACGGCGCGTAGCCCCAGACATCGTCCAGGCCCTGGGTCAGCTCGAAGTCGACACCGGCGGCGCCCATCAGCACCAGGCGCCGCACGCGCTGCGGATGACGAATCGCCATGGCCAGCGCCAGGGCTCCGCCGTAGGAATTGCCGACCACATCGGCCTGCTCGATGCCGAGGGCGTCGAGGAAGTCGATGGCGTGCTTGACCCAGGTGTCCAGGTTGTAGCGGATGCCCTCGGGGCGCTCGGTGTAGCCGAAGCCGACCATGTCCGGCGCGACCACGCGGCGGCCCTCGGCCAGCAGCGGGATATTCAGCCGCCAGTTGGCCCAGGCGGTAACGCCGGGGCCGGAGCCGTGCAGCAGCAGCAACGGCGTAGCGCTGCCCTGGCCGGCATCGTGGTAGTTGGTGTCGATGCCGCCCGCGTCGATACGCAGGCCGATTTCCGGATTCTCCACGCTCATTTCTTATCCTTATCGCGTTGTGCCATTGATTGCCCTGCCGTGCCCCAATGGGTCTTGGGCAGTTCCTGGAGCAGCACCCGAACCGCTTCGGGCTTCACCACCAACGTCTCGACGACAGTCGCCGTGAGATCGTGGATTAGGCGTTCTTTCAGTTCGGCCGAGCGGCCTTCGACAATCGTTACCTGCAACAGCGGCATGGTCGGCCCTCTCTTCGAATCAGATGAAACGCGCGCTGACCGAGCCAAGGCCCTGGTAACGCACGGTGATGTTGTCGCCCGGCGCCACCGGCACCGCCGCGGTGATGCCGCCGGTCATGATGAAACTGCCCGCCGGGATATGCTCGCCGCGTTCGGCCAGCAAGTTGGCCAGCATCGCCACGCTGGAAGCAGGATGGCCAAGCACAGCGGCACCGGCACCGAGTTCCACCACTTCGCCGTTCTTCTCCATCACCACGCCTAGGGTGCGCAGGTCCACGTCGGCCACATCGGCCATCTGCCCGCCGGTAATGAAACGGGTCGAGGAGGCGTTATCGGCGACCACGCTGATCAGGTCAAACTTGAAGTTCTCGTAGCGCGAATCGATCACTTCCACCGTCGGCACGACGAAGTCGGTGGCCGCCAGCACCTGGCCGATATGGCAGCCCGGGCCGTGCAGCGGGGCCTTGGTGACGAAGCTGATCTCCGCCTCGATCTTCGGGTGGATCAGTTTGGCGCAATCCACCACGCCGCCGTCGGCGACGCTGAAGTAGTCGGCGAGGAAGCCGTAGATCGGCGTTTCCACGCCCATCTGCGCCATCTTCGCCCAGGAGGTCAGGCCCATCTTCAGGCCGACGATCTTGTTGCCGCGGGCCTCCTTGCGCCGGCGGATTTCCCACTGCACGTCGTAGGCGTCGGCGAAGGTCATGTCCGGGTAATCGTTGGTCACCTTGCTGATGTCATGCGCATGCAGCTCGGCGTTTTCGATGTGCTCGGCCAGGGCCAGCACCTGTTCGCGGGTCAGCGTACGGTTCATCAGTTGCGCTCCTTACGGGCGGCCAATAGGTCGAGGGCGACGTCGACGATCATGTCTTCCTGGCCACCGACCATGCGCCGTTTGCCCAGTTCGACGAGGATGTCCACGGCCTTGAGGCCGTATTTCTGCGCGGCCACTTCGGAATGGCGGAGGAAGCTGGAGTAGACCCCGGCATAGCCGAGGGCCAGGGTTTCGCGGTCGACCCGCACCGGGCGGTCCTGCAACGGCCGGACGATGTCGTCGGCGGCGTCCATCAGGGTGTAGAGGTCGGTGCCGTGCTCCCAGCCGAGACGTTCGGCGGCGGCGATAAACACCTCCAGCGGCGCGTTGCCGGCACCGGCGCCCATGCCGGCGAGACTGGCGTCGATGCGGTCGCACCCCTCCTCCACCGCGACAATGGAGTTGGCCACGCCAAGGGACAGATTGTGGTGGGCGTGCATGCCGGTCTGGGTTTCCGGCTTGAGCACGGCCTTGACCGCGCGGAAGCGCTCGCGCACGTCCTGCATGCTCAGCGCACCACCGGAATCGACCACGTAGATGCAGGTCGCGCCATAGTTCTCCATCAGCTTGGCCTGCTTGGCCAGATGCTCGGGGGCGATCATATGGCTCATCATCAAAAAGCCGACGGTGTCCATGCCCAGCTCGCGGGCGTATTCGATGTGTTGCTTAGAGACATCCGCCTCGGTGCAGTGGGTGGCCACGCGGACCACCCGCGCGCCGGCGTTGTAGGCCGCCTTGAGGTCGTGCACCGTGCCGATACCGGGCAGCAGCAGGGTGGCGATTTTGGCGTGGCTGATCACATCGTTGACCGCCTCGATCCACTCCAGGTCGGTGTGCGCGCCGAAGCCGTAGTTGAAGCTGGAGCCTTGCAGGCCGTCGCCGTGGGCCACTTCGATGGAGTCGACCTTGGCCTGGTCCAGGGCGCGGGCGATGTCCTGCACGTTCTGCAGCGAGTACTGGTGGCGGATCGCGTGGCTGCCGTCGCGCAGGGTGACGTCGGAGATATAGAGTTTCTTGCCGGGGTTGAAGGTCATGGCGATTCTCCTCAGGCCTTGAGCATCGACTGGGCCATGCGCTCGGCAGTGGCCAACGCGGCGGAGGTCATGATGTCGAGGTTGCCGGCGTAGGCCGGCAGGTAATGGGCGGCGCCTTCGACTTCGAGGAACACCGAGGTCTTCAACCCGCTGAACCGGCCGAGGCCGGGGATGTTCAGCGGCGCGGACTCGGGGATCACGTCGAACTGCACCTGCTGCTTCAGGCGATAGCCGGGCACGTAGGCCTGCACCGCCTGAACCATTTCCTCCACCGAGGCCGCGACGGCGGCCTCATCGGCGGCGGCGGACAGCACATACACGGTGTCGCGCATGATCAGCGGCGGCTCAGCCGGGTTCATGATGATGATCGCCTTGCCCTTGGCCGCACCGCCGATCACTTCGATGGCTTTGCTCGTGGTCTCGGTGAACTCGTCTATATTGGCGCGGGTGCCCGGACCGGCCGACTTGCTGCTGATCGAGGCGACGATCTCGGCGTAATGGACTTTGGCCACGCGGGAGACCGCGGCGACCATCGGGATGGTCGCCTGGCCGCCGCAGGTGACCATGTTGACGTTGAGCTTGCCGAGGTGCTCTTCCAGATTCACCACCGGCACGCAGTACGCGCCGATTGCCGCCGGGGTCAGATCGATCAGGCGGATGCCCGGCTTGGCCTGGCGCAGCAGCGCCTCGTTCTGCATATGGGCGCTGGCCGAGGTGGCGTCAAAGACGAAGTCGATGTCGGCGAATTCCGCCAGCTTGATCAGCCCTTCGACGCCTTGATGGGTAGTCGCCACGCCCATGCGTTGGGCACGGGCGAGGCCGTCGGAGGCCGGATCGATGCCTACCATTACGCCCATTTCCAGGTAGCGGGCGTTGCGTTGCACCTTGATCATCAGGTCAGTGCCGATATTGCCCGGACCGATGATCGCGACTTTGAGTTTCTTATTCATCTGTAAGCCTCCAATTAGGTGAAACGCACAGAGGCGCTGCCGATGCCACCGATATCGACGCGCATCACGTCGCCTGCCTTGACCGGCTCCAGCGGCACCAGCGAACCGGAGAGAATCACCTCACCCGCTTTCAGCGGGATGCCGAAACGGCCGAGGGTATTGGCCAACCAAACCACGCAGTTGACCGGCGAACCGAGCGCCGCGGCGCCAGCCCCGGTGCTGATGATGTGGCCGTTCTTTTCCACCACCATGCCGCAGGTGACCAAGTCGACCTGGCGTGGCGAAACCGCCTGGTCGCCGAGCACGAACAGCCCGCAAGAGGCGTTGTCCGCCACGGTGTCCTGGATCTTGATTTTCCAGTCGCGGATGCGCGAATCGACGATCTCGAAACAGGGCATCACGCATTCGGTGGCGGCCAGCACGTCGGCGTTGGTCACGCCCGGGCCGATCAGGTCCTTCTTGAGGATGAAGGCGATCTCGCCCTCGGCCTTGGGCTGCATCAGCAGCTGACTGATCGGCACCGCCTCGCCACTGTTGAACACCATGGCATCGGTCAGGTATCCGAAGTCCGGCTGATGCACGTTGAGCATGTTCTGCACCGTCTTACTGGTCACGCCGATCTTTTTGCCGATGATTTTCTCGCCGGCCGCCAAACGCCGTTCGAGCATGCGCAGCGAGATGTGGTAGGCGTCGTCGAGGGTGATGCTCGGCTCCCGCTCGGTCAGCGGAACCACCGCGCGGCGTTCGAGCATTGCCGTGAAGAGTTCGTCGCCGTACTGGTCAATCTTGTTTTTTTCCATCCCAGTTCCCCTATTGCCCGCGCGGCGGCGCCGGCTACAACTTGATGCAGATATTGGAAAGCTCGCTGTAGAACTCGAGCCCGTGTACGCCGCCTTCGCGGCCGATACCCGATTGCTTGCTGCCGCCGAATGGCGTGCGTAGATCGCGCAGGAACCAACTATTGATCCAGCACAGGCCGACCTCGATTCGCGGCGCGAGGCGATGCGCGCGTGATAGGTTCTCAGTCCACAACGCCGCGGCCAGGCCGTAGGGCGTGTCGTTGACCAGGCCGACCACTTCATCTTCGCTGTCGAACGGGCGGATATGGCAGCAGGGCCCGAAGATTTCCTCACGGACCACCGCGCAGTCTTCCGGCAGGCCGGTCCAGATGGTCGGCTGCACCCAGGCGCCCTCGGCCAAGGCGGCCGGCATTTGCGGCACACCGCCGCCGGTGACCACGGTTGCGCCAGCGGCGACGGCTTGCTGGTAGTAGGACAGCACCTTCTCGCGGTGCTCGTGGCTGATCAGCGGGCCGAAGCTCACCCCCGATTCTTCCCACCAGCCCATACGCAGTTGTTCGGCGCCTTCCTTCAGGCGCTGGACGAAGGTCTCGAAAATCGGCCGTTCGACGTAGACCCGCTCGGTGCCCAGGCAGACCTGACCGCAGTTGGCGAAGGCCGAGCGCAGGGTGCCTTCGATCGCCTTGTCCAGGTCGGCGTCGGCGAATACCACCGCGGCATTCTTGCCGCCCAACTCCAAGGACACCGGCAGCATGGCGTCGGCGGCAACCTTCATGATCGCCGTGCCGGTACGCGTCTCGCCGGTAAAGGTGATGCCATTGATACCGGGATGACGGGTCAGGTACTCGCCGGCCGAAGCCGGGCCGAAGCCGTGCACCACGTTGTAGACACCCTTGGGAATCCCGGCGGCGTTCATCACCTCGCCGAGCAGCGCGGCGGTGTGCGGCGTTTCCTCGGAAGGCTTGACCACTACGGTGTTGCCGCAGGCCAGGGCCGGACCGACCTTCCAGGTCATCAGTAGCAGCGGCAGGTTCCACGGAGCGATGACCGCGATCACCCCGCGCGGCCGGCGCAGTGCGTAGTTGAGCGCGCCAGTACCGTCCGGGGTATCCATCTGGAAGCTTTCGGTGGATACGTTCTTCACCAGGTCGGCGAAGACTTTGAAGTTGGCCGCGCCACGCGGGATATCGATGTGCGAGGCCAGCGATTTCGGCTTGCCGGTGTCCAGACACTCGGCCTCGAGGAACTCGTCGAAGCGGGCATTGATGCCGTCGGCCACCTTGTGCAGCAGGGCCATGCGCTCGGCCACCGGCATGCTCCCCCACTCCCCTTCCAGGGCGGCACGGGCAGCGCTCACCGCGGCCTCGATCTCGTCTTGGCCGCCTTCGTGCACCTTGGCAATCACTGCACCGTTGGCAGGATTGATGTCGTCGAAGGTGCGACCGCTCCGCGAGGCCACATATTCGCCATTGATAAAGTGCTTGATCTCACGCATCGACAACTCCATCACTTCCAGTCTTGGCCGGAGAACTTCTCATTATTAGAGAAAGAATCTTTAATATTGATTCTCTCGTAAAAACTACTCCGCCTTTGCTCCTGCATGCTCTGCCTCATCGTCGGGACAGCCCCACCGCCTGGAGTGGCTTGGATCATGTCCGAGCGCGAGCGCGCATCGACTTGGCGCACAAACTTATGTATCTAAGTTAGATATCTAAGATACTATGCATCGGCGGACTGTCAAGGGGGTGCCAGGGAAAAAATGCAGCAGCGGATAACCGGTTCCGAGCGCAAGCCAAGGCCGGTGTTTTCCCGATCCGCGTCCGAGGTCCGCATACCTCTCAACTTTCTGGAAAGCGTTATGTACGACATCCATCTCGACCGGCTCGGTGACACCATCCGGGCAAACGCGCAGGCCGCGCTCGCCGAGGACATCGGCCACGGCGACATCACCGCGCAGTTGATTGCGGACGGCTGCATGGGCCAAGCGCGGGTGATCAGCCGTGAGAAAGCAGTGATCTGTGGCACTGCCTGGGCCGAAGAGGTCTGCCGACAGGCCGATCCGAGGCTGGTAGCCGAGTGGCATGTGGCCGATGGCGAATCCGTCGAGCCCGATCAGCTATTGCTGCACATCACCGGTCCCGCCAGGGCGTTGTTGAGCGCCGAGCGCAGCGTGCTCAATTTCCTCCAGTTGCTATCCGGCATAGCCACTCGCTGCCGCCGTTTTCAGGACCAGGTGGCCGACACTGGCGTCAAACTGCTCGATACCCGCAAAACCCTGCCGGGCCTGCGGCTGGCGGAGAAATACGCCGTCCTGTGTGGCCAATGCCACAATCATCGCCTCGGCCTCTACGACGCGTTCCTGATCAAGGAAAACCATATCGCGGCCTGCGGCGGCATCGCTCAGGCCGTCGATCTTGCCAGACAGCTAGCGCCAGGCAGACTTATCGAGGTAGAGGTGGAAACGCTTGCCGAGTTGCACTTGGCACTGGCGACCGGAGCAGAGATGATCATGCTCGACAATTTCAGCGCCGAGGACATACGCCGCGCGGTGGCGATCAATGCCGGCAAGGCCAAACTGGAAGCGTCCGGGGGAATCAATGAAGGTAATCTGCGGCAAATTGCCGAGACCGGAGTGGATTACATTTCCCTCGGTACCTTGACCAAGGACGTAAAAGCTATCGATCTGTCGATGCGCCTGTCCATCTGAGCCAGCACGATAGACACCCTGTTCGACTCCGCTGCGCAAGCAGCCGGGCACCACGATTTTGAAATGGATAACCGATGAGACAGAAAAACGACCATACGGCACAGCAGGTTCTACGCCACTGGAGAGAGGAGGTTCCCGACGACCGACTGGCCCACTTGGTCCGGGACGCCGCGCGGGTATTGACCAAAAGCCTGCAGTTGCGCCTGGCCGAACACGATGTCAGTTTCGGGCACTGGGCCTTTCTCCGCGTGCTATGGGTCACCGAAGGCCTTACGCAACGGGAGCTCAGCGATCAGGTCGGGCTGATGGAGCCAACCACGTTTACCGCGCTGAAAGCCATGGAGTCCCAGGGACTGATTGAACGGCGCTTTCAGGATGGCAACCGAAAGAAGATCTACATCTACCTCACGCCGAAAGGCCGCGACCTGAAGGACGTCTTGATACCCATCGCGGAAGAACTCAACGAGGTGGCGATCCGCGGGTTGTCCGAAAGCGAAATCAAGGTAGTGCACCGAGCGTTACTGGGCATTATCGAGAATCTCGTCGATGCGGGTGCGGTGTAAATTGCCAGAGCCATCTCGGATCCAGGCCCTGCAGCGGCATCCGCTAGCTGTGATCTCACGGCTGACCAGCAGGTGGCTGGTCAACTCCATCTGACACACCATGCGCACTTGGGGAAAGCTGGTGCGCCATGCTGGTTGCCGGCACTGCCGTAGCGTTCGCGATTCTCCCGCGTATCGGGTGTGCGCCAGACGAGGCCGTCGACACTGAGCAAGCGTAAACCTGCCCAAGCCGGGTGGTTGGCGGCCGCGTGCCAGCGTTGCTGAGTCAGGGCACAAATCTCACGAACCGCCTCGCTGCCGAGACGTTGACGCCCCTGGACCACAGCGCTGGGCGCTGAGCGGTCGTCGCTCAAGCAATCAGGAGCCCCCCATGATCAGCGCTACTCCGGGCGAGATCATAGAACTGCTGCGTGATCTGCATAGACACGCCCTGGAGACAGAGCAAGCAGAGCAGGCAATTCTGCGCAAAGCTCAAGAACACCTAAACCAACTATCTGATACGCCATGCAGCGAAACTGAACGGCGCCTGCTACACGGAGTGATCCGCCGAGCGGAAGCGACACTAGGGCTGAAAAGTCAGACCAAATGAGCCGCCCTAGGCAGCGCTTGATTGCACCACGCGCTAGGTGCTCTTCAGCTTGCTAAGGATTCAGCTCCAGCGCGGCAGCCTTAATCACCGCAGCCTGACCGTCTCATCGTGCCCTTACGCAGGCAGCGAGCCCCCTCAGGCTTCAAGCGCAGGTGCTGACCATTCTTGACCAGATACTTCATCGCTTTGTGCGTATGAGGCCGTATCAACTGATTTCCCCTCTGGATCCGGCCGATGCCACACGCCTCGCCATATTGGTCCTTGTCATGGTTGCAGCTGTGTGCATATCCCTGGCCACGAGTGATCTCCTCCCACAGCTCGCCGATCTCAATCGCCTTCCAGACATCCCGGCACACCACGTTGCCATTGAAGAAGTAGGCGGCATGGATGTGATAGCCACTCCCATCACTGCGATCCCCCTGCTCCACTGCACAGATGTAGCCAATGAGGTGTTCGAAAGTCGGATGACGGCTGTGCTTGGCAATCAGAGCATCCAAGTCATCGAACACTTGCTCGACTCGAAGCCTGGCCTGGGCTTCAGTGCGGTAATGCAGATCGACCCTGATGATCGTGGTGCGTGAATAGAAGCTCATCACCCCATCTGCGTACTCGGTGATTTCTCTCTCCTGTTGCTTAGCCAGATCACTACGATCCTTATCCCTACGCCGATACCACTGCTCTCGGGTCAGCTGACGGATCCGTGTAGTCAGCTCGTTCATGCTGTGGTGATGACTGAGCCAAGCCGTTCCCCTCTCATTCCGACAGACAGGGCCATTTGGATCACGCTCGAGGCCGATGTCCTGACAGGCCTCCCTGAACGCTTGCAGGTGCTCGCTATAACGATACTCACAGCGGTCATCAAACACATCAACCATCTGCTGAATGTGATCGAAGTAGCGTGAGATCCTGGTTCGCTCATATCTGTCATAGGTCGAGTGTTCACCCCTGATTCGGAATGCGGGTATGTCATACAGCTCGATAGCCTTCACGAGTCGTTCGATCTGGACTGCGGTAGCGGACTGTGAACGATGGGTATAGGTGTGGCGCTTGGTCATGGTGGTGTACCTGGATGGTTGAGGCATACCAGATACGTGGTGTGTATTTTTAAACCGACACCGATGGCCTATCCCTAGTCTGAATAGCAGGTGCTCCGTGACCATAAGGACGATAGCTTTCGATTGTTTTACATCTAAATAATTATTGTTAATAGCTAGTAGCTATATCACTAGAAGCAGCATCGCCCCGGAGGATCCTTCTCGGTCAGACAGGGCAATGGAATGCATATCCCCTCGTTAAGCAGGAAAGTTTCCAGCCTGGTGTCTATGGGAGTTAGCTGAGATCAGTACCAGACGGCGCGGTCCGTACCGGTATGCCATTTCATACGAGCCGGAGCGATTCACATTGATCCTGCGTGAATCCTCAAAACACGTTTAAGATACTGGCAAACTTGAATCACTGCGCAAGGGAACTCGCAATGAGGTTGATTCAGAACGCTGGTCAAGATCGCGTTATCGATTTGCTCCACGAACAGATGAAGCCGGACCACCAGTTGGCCTGCGCCTCTCCAGCACTCTCCTTGTTCGCCTTTTCTGAGCTGACCAAGTCTCTCGCTAAGCTGAAGAAGGTTCAGTTGATCCTACCGGCGGACAGCGAGAGCCTGGCGCTGCTGGGTGAAGAAGCGGATCGTGCCGCACGCAATCGGCTTATTACACGCAGCCTAGCCCAGCGCTGCTACCAGTGGCTAAACGCCAAAGTCGAGTTGAAGCGCGCAAGCTCTGTGATACCCCAGGGCATCGGCTTACTTCGAGACGCAGCTGGCGGGCCTAATCAGGTGGTAATGGGCTCTTTCGCTCTGACCACAGACGGCCTCGGCTTAACGCCAGGCAACCCAATGAGCCTTATCCAAGCCAGCGAGTCACCCGAGGAAGCAGCCATGTTTGCACCTTGGTTTGATAACCAATGGCAGACACTGATTTCCCGCCCCAGCGACAAAACCGAACTACTCGATACGCTGCGCGATATTGCCGAGCAGCGCTCGCCAGCCACACTATACAACTTGATCCTTCATCAGCTGTTTAAGGAGAAAGACGACGGGTTGGATGAAGAGCGTGTAGTGAAATCCGCCACAGGAATTCGCAACACCGTGGTCTGGAACAAGCTCTTCAAATTTCAACGCGACGGCGTGGTGGGCGCTATCGACAAGCTCAATCGCTTCGGCGGCTGCATCATTGCTGACAGCGTAGGTTTGGGTAAAACCTTCGAAGCGCTCGCAGTGATCAAGTACCACGAACTGCGCAATGACCGCGTGCTGGTGCTGTGCCCGAAGCGCTTGAGAGATAACTGGACTATCTACAAAGCAAATGACCGGCGTAACGTACTGGCGTCAGATCGCTTCAACTACGACGTGCTGAATCACACTGACCTTTCACGTGATGCGGGACTCTCCGGTGACCTCGATCTGTCCCACATCAACTGGGGCAATTATGACCTGGTAGTGATCGACGAATCACACAACTTCCGCAACAAGAAAGCACCGCGCCAGGGACTGGAAACGCGCTACGACCGACTCATGCGCAGAATCATCCGCGAGGGCGTAAAAACCCGCGTTCTGATGCTATCAGCGACGCCGGTTAACAACCGCCTGGCCGACTTGCGCAATCAGATTGCCTTTGTCACTGAGGGTGACGATAACGCGTTGTTTGAGCATGGCATCAGCAGTATCGAATCGACCACACGCAAAGCGCAGCTGCAGTTCAACCGCTGGCTGGATTTGGATGAGAGCGAAAAAACCTCAGAGCGCCTGATCGAAATGCTCGGTTTCGATTACTTCACGCTGCTCGATCTGTTGACCATCGCACGCTCCCGCCGGCATATAGAAAAATATTACGGCACCAGTGAAACAGGCCGTTTCCCAGATCGCCTACCGCCTATCAACATCAAAGCCGATGTGGATGCAGACGGGCAGTTCCGTGCCATTCGCGAAATCAACCAAGAGATTCGCCGCCTCAACCTCGCCAGCTACGCTCCACTGCGTTACGTCTTGCAGCATAAGCAAGCGGCCTACGATGCCAAATACAGCACTGAGATCCGCGGGGGTGAGAGCTTCTTCCGCCAGGCCGATCGCGAAGAGAGCCTGATCCACCTGCTGCGGATCAATGTTCTAAAGCGTATGGAAAGCGCGGTATCGTCTTTTGCCCTGACCCTTGAACGGCAGCTCAACGATGTCGAGCACACACTGGACCGTATCCAGCAGCATGCCCATGAAATTGAAGAGATTGATATTGCGGATGTCGATATAGATGACCCAGCGTTTGAAGCACTGCTGGTAGGGCGCAAGGTCAAGGTTTTGCTAGCTGACGTTGACTTGGTGCGCTGGAAGCAAGACCTACTCGAAGACCGTAACCGCCTGGCAACTCTGCTATCTGCTGCTCAACAGGTACAGCCACACCGAGATGCCAAACTGGCGGCCTTGCGCAAAATACTCGCAGATAAATGCCAGAACCCCATCAATCCCGACAACCGTAAGGTCATCATCTTCACAGCCTTTGCGGACACCGCCCGCTACCTCTACGAACAGCTGGCTCCATGGGTCAATGAATCGCTCGGTGTTCAAGCTGTCTTGGTTACCGGTTCCGGTCGCAATCAAAGCACGATCCCAGGGCTGCGCAAGGATCTGGCCTCGATACTCACCGCCTTTTCGCCTCGCTCCAAAGAGCGCCCCGCCGATATGGCTGAAGAAGGTGAGCTGGATTTGCTGATTGCCACCGACTGCATTTCCGAGGGCCAAAACCTTCAGGATTGCGACTGGCTTATCAATTACGACATCCACTGGAACCCAGTGCGCATCATTCAACGCTTTGGCCGTATCGACAGGATTGGCTCGCCCAACGAGCGCATTCAGCTAGTCAACTTCTGGCCCAACATGGAATTGGAGGAGTACATCAACCTGGAACAGCGCGTCAGCGGCCGAATGGTATTGCTCGACATTTCCGCGACCGGAGAGGAGAACCTCATCGAAGAGCAGTCCGGCAACTCCATGAATGACCTGGAGTACCGTCGCAAGCAGCTACTCAAGCTTCAAGATGCGGTGATTGATCTAGAAGACCTGTCCAGCGGTGTCTCCATCACTGACCTGACTCTCACCGACTTCCGTATCGACCTCGCACAATTCCTCAAGGCCTATCCCGGCCTCTTGGAAAATATGCCGCTCGGGGCGTGTGCCATTACCACCACGCGGGATGTCGACATCCCACCGGGCATCATTTTTTGTCTTCGCGCCGAAGGCGAGGCGGCAGACAAGGTTAGCGATGGCTACCCACTTGCGCCCCACTACCTCGTCCATGTCGCTGAAGATGAGGTAGTGTTGCTGCCGTTCACTCAGGCCAAGCGCATTCTGGATCGAATCAAACGCTTGGCGTTAGGGCGCGAGCTGCCCGACGCTACCGCCGGTGCCCGATTCGACGAGCTCACCAAGAAAGGTGAGGATATGCGCCATGCTCAGAGTCTGCTAGCCGCCGCTGTATCTTCCGTGGCCGGCAAGAGCGAAGAACGGGCGGTCGCGAGCCTATTCAACCCAGAAGGCAGCCATGCGATGAAGGGGGAGTTCGCAGGAATCAACGACTTTGAAGTGATTGCCTTTATGGTCGTATTGCCCCAGGAGTGAGTCGTGACTTCCAAGGACATCATTGCAGCGCTGCAATTGCCTGAGCATGCTCGGATCAATCAGCGCATATCCAAGAAGCTGCTGATCGAAAACTTAATGCCGACAGCAGCTGACCGGCAGCAGATCAATGACGGTATTGAAGAGATCTACTGGATTGCGGCGCTAAAGCCAGCCAACTGCGGCATACCCGACTTCCGCGACGCGCAGCGCGAGTACGTGGAAGTCGCCGTGCTGCACATGATCCTGCGTCCCGATGCTCGCGCCGGCAGGCTAGTCGAACTGCTACACCGCGCAGTCCCACACCCAGCACTGCTGCTGATCAGTCAGCAAGACTCCATACAACTATCCCTCAGCCACAAGCGTTGGGCGCAGAACGAAGCTGGCAAGATTGTGCTGGATGGCACGATCTTCACTGAAAGCCTGTCCCAAACGTCCCAGCTCACCATGGCGTTTCTCAATGTAATGGGAATAGACCACCAGCCACGCAGCAACCTGGAAGCCTTTTACCAAGGCTGGATTGATACTCTGCAAACCCTTCAGGCCGCGCAGCACACCGGCAGTTTTCGCGTCGCCAAATGCCAACTCGACGCAACAACACGACATGTGGCGCTGCAGGTCTGCAGCGAACTGGAAGCCAAGATCCTCGCTCTGCGCGCCAAGGCCCAAAAGACACAGCAGATTGCCCGTCAGGTTGAGCTCAACATGCAACTGAAACAGTTACAACAAGCACTCGGCGAGGCTCAAGCAAAGCTATAAGCCTGTAGGCGCAGCGAATAAGCCGCCAGAGCCCCATGTACACGCAAAAATATGCCGAAATGGAATACCATGCCAGCCAGCATTACACCGTGCCTGCGAACAAGTACGTGCAGGCAGACCGTGAGGGAATTAGCAGAATGACCATGCAAAAAATCGACGCCCAGTCGCCGGAAGCGCACAGCGCCGACCTCAAGGCCGAAAACATCGCCAAACTCAAAGCCCTGTTCCCTGAACTGCTTAATGAAGGCCCCAACGGCGTGGCCATCAATCAGGATGTGCTCAAGCAGCTGGTCGGCGACGCCACCGCAACAGACGCGGACGAAAAATACGGCCTCAACTGGCACGGCAAACGCGCAGCTCGCCAACTGGCGCTTACCCCCAGCACCGGTACGCTGTTGCCGTGCGCCAACGAGAGCGTGGACTGGGACAGCACGCAAAACCTGATGATCGAGGGTGATAACCTCGAAGTGCTCAAATTGCTGCAAAAGAGCTATGCCGGCAAGGTCAAACTGATCTACATCGATCCGCCGTATAACACCGGCCAAGACTTTGTGTACCCAGATAACTTCCAGGACAACTTGAAGAACTATCTAGAAATAACAGGCCAGCTTGATTCTGGCCTCAAGGTGAGCACCAACAACGAAAGCTCTGGGCGCTACCATACTGACTGGTTAAATATGATTTACCCACGACTCATATTGGCACGAAGCCTGCTGAGCTCTGATGGGGTAATTTTTATTTCAATAGATGATCATGAAATACATCATCTGCGGTCGATGGTGAGCGAAATTTTCGGTGAGGAAAACTTTGCGGCAACAGCCATCTGGGAGAAAGCCGATTCCCCGAGAAACTCAGCCCGTCAATTTTCTGAAGACCATGATTACATTCTTATTTTCTCGAAAAATCCTGAGTGGACTCCAGATAGATTGCCACGCACAGAAGCATCGAACTCTATCTACTCAAACCCAGACAATGATCCTCGAGGAGAGTGGCTGCCGGGAGACCCTTATGCGAACAAACCTTACTCAAAAGGAAAGTTCTCTATCGCAGGTCCAACAGGCAGAACCTTTTCCCCTCCACCTGGTAGGTTTTGGCGTATATCTGAAGAAAAGCTTAGAGCACTGGATGCAGATGGGAGAATCTGGTGGGGCCCAAAGGGAGATGCTCGCCCTAGTATAAAACGGTATTTGACCGAAGTGGCGGACTTGACTCCCCGCACACTTTGGAGAAAAGAAGATGTTGGCAGCAATAGGACATCAAAGAATGAGCTGAGATCTCTTTTCCCAGAAAGCGAGTCATTTGACACACCAAAGCCAATACGACTAATAGAACGAGTTTTACAACTTGCAACATCGCCTAAATCTGGAGATCTCATCCTAGACTTTTTCGCAGGGTCCGGAACTACAGGACACGCGACCTACTCTCTGAACACTGCGGATGATGGAAACAGGCGTTTTATTCTGGTGCAGTTGCCAGAACCAATATCGTCAGGTCCCTTTGAAAATATCGCAGAGATCACCAAAGAGCGTTTACGGCGCTCGGGAGCAAAAATCAAAGCTGATAACCCTATGTTCTCTGGTGACACAGGATTTCGGGCATTCAAACTGGACAACTCCAACATTCGCGCCTGGAACCCATCGTCAACCGATGTTGCAGCGGACCTACTAGCTCATGAGGATCACGTTATTGAAGGCCGGAGCGAATCCGACATTCTTTACGAACTGCTACTCAAGCTTGGCCTAGATCTCTGCGTGCCGATTGAACAACAACACATCGCTGGTAAGACAGTACACAGCATCGGCGGCGGAGTGCTCCTGGCCTGCCTTGCAGAACACATCACTCGCGATCAGGTTGAAGACCTGGCGCAAGGCGTCATTGCTTGGCACAAGGCACAAGCCCCTGCCAGCGATAGCACATGCGTATTCCGCGACAGCTCATTTGCTGATGACATAGCCAAAACCAACTTAGCTGCCATCCTTAACCAAGCTGGCATCAAGAACGTGCGGAGCCTATAAAATGGCCGTGCCTGCACAACCCAAGATTTACCATATCTGCCACGTGGATCGCTTGCCGTCCATCATCGCAAGCGCAGGCTTGTGGTCTGATGCGGTACTGTTGAATCAGGCGCTGCCAGGCACGGTCATTGGCATGAACCACATCAAGCAACGCCGCCTCCAACTGAAGCTGGCGAGTCATCCGACCTTGCATGTGGGTGAGTGCGTGCCGTTCTATTTCTGCCCCCGTTCGGTGATGTTGTACCTGATCTGCCGTCAAAACCAGGATCTAACGTACAAGGGTGGCCAAGGGCCGATCGTACATTTGGAAGCAGACATGCACGCCACAGTGCAGTGGGCCAACGCTCAGGCCAGGCGCTGGGCGTTCACGCTGTCCAATGCCGGGGCATACTATTTCGAAGACAGAGCGGATTTGGCCCGGCTCAATGAGATTGACTGGAACGCCGTGCAAGCACGCGACTGGCGTCAGTGCAAGGAAGGCAAGCAGGCCGAGTTTCTTCTCGAAAACAGCTTTCCCTGGCACTTGATCGAGCGAATAGGGGTGCAGTCCAGGCAAATCTATACGCAGGTAGCTAATGTGTTGCCTGCACAAGGGCACAGACCAACAGTCGAGCTACGCCCTGAGTGGTATTACTGAATGAAGAGTCAGTCATGATCGAATTTACCAGCGGCGACATTCTGCGGGATGAGTCTGAAGCCATCATCAACACAGTGAACTGTGTCGGCGTGATGGGCCGTGGCATTGCGTTGCAGTTCAAAAACATGTGGCCAGAGAATTTCAAAGCCTATGAGGCTGCCTGCAAGCGCGAAGAGGTACAGCCCGGTCGGATGTTCGTATTCGATACAGACCAGCTCACGCTGCCGCGTTACATCATAAACTTCCCTACCAAGCGTCACTGGCGCGGTAAGAGCCGCATTCAGGACATAGATACGGGCCTCAGCGCTCTGGTGACCGAAATACGCAGCCGTGGCATCCGCTCAATCGCAATCCCTCCGCTGGGTAGCGGTTTGGGCGGGCTCGATTGGGCTGACGTGCGTCCACGTATCGAGGCGGCCATGGCTAACCTGCCGGACGTACGTGTTCGCATCTACGAACCTAAGGGTGCACCAGCAGCAGACACAATGCACCACAGTCGTGAAGTGCCGAGCATGACCGCCGGGCGTGCTGCACTTGTCGAGCTGATGAGTCGCTATGTGCGAGGGTTACTTGATCCGACGATCAGCCTGCTGGAGGTGCACAAGTTGATGTATTTCATGCAGGCGGCGGGAGAGCCCTTGCGTCTGAAGTACGTACAAGCCGCTTACGGCCCCTACGCCGAGAACCTGCGACATGTACTGCGGACGATTGAGGGGCACTTGGTTGCTGGCTATGCCGATGGTGGAGATGCGCCCGACAAACCATTAACGCTGGTGCCTGGCGCAGTCGAGGAGGCGAATGCCTTCCTGGAAGCGAACGCTGAGACTCGTGCCAGATTTGACCGAGTCGGCGAGCTAGTGGAGGGGTTTGAAACGCCTTTTGGCTTGGAGCTGCTCGCCACGGTGCACTGGATCGTCAAGCAAGGCGAGCCCGTAGCCAGCGTCGATGAGGTTGTCGCCCGCACATACGCCTGGAATGCTCGCAAGAGGCAATTCACACCGCGTCAGATTGGTATCGCCGTTGACGTACTGGCAACCAAAGGCTGGATTGAGCCCTTCGCGCTGAGCACCTGAACCAATACTGCATGCTCCGAACCGGTTCGCGCTGATGGTCGTTAACGCCATCGCTCAGCAAGAATCGGAGTAACCGATTGACAGGATCTCTTCGCCCTTACGCAAGAGCGAACTTGGATATGGATGAAACATGAAACTGCACTTCGAGCCAGATCTCGACTACCAATTACAGGCGATCGAAGCAGTCTGCGATCTGTTCCGTGGTCAGGAAGCTTGCCGAACCGAATTTACGGTCACGATGAAAGCTCCCGCCCCAGCAGAAAGTGATCTATTTCCTGGCACCGCCCCACAGCAGTTTGCGCTAGGCATCGCCGAATCCGACCTGGGCGTGGGTAATCGCCTGACGCTGCTCGACGATGAACTGCACAGTAATCTGAGCGACATTCAGCTGCGCGGCGGTCTACCGCCCTCCGGCATGCTCGTTTCAGGCGACTTTACCGTCGAAATGGAGACCGGTACGGGAAAGACGTACGTTTATCTGCGTAGCATCTTTGAGCTTAATAAGCGCTACGGCTTTACCAAGTTCGTCATTGTTGTACCTTCGGTTGCAATCAAGGAGGGCGTCTACAAGTCCCTGCAAATCACCGAGGATCACTTCAAAGGCCTTTACGCGGGCGTGCCCTACGACTACTTCCTCTACGACTCAAACAAGCTCGGTGAAGTCCGCAACTTTGCGACCAGCTCAACCATCCAGATCATGGTGGTCACCGTAGGCGCGATCAACAAGAAGGACGTCAACAACCTCTATAAGGACAGTGAGAAGACCGGCGGCGAGAAGCCCATCGACCTGATCAAGGCTACCCGACCGATTCTGATTGTCGATGAACCACAGAGCGTGGATGGCGGCCTCAAAGGTGCTGGTAAAAGCGCACTGGATGCGATGAACCCGCTATGCACCCTGCGCTATTCCGCAACACACGTAGACAAGCACCACATGATCTACCGGCTAGATGCGGTTGACGCCTATGAGCGCCGCCTGGTGAAGCAGATCGAGGTTGCCTCAGCTACCGTGGAAGACGCCCACAACAAGGCATTTGTTCGCTTGGTGGCGGTGAACAACAAGCGTGGCACGATCTCCGCCAAAGTCGAGTTGGATGTGGGCACCGCCACTGGTAGCGTCGTCACCCAAGAAGTCACGGTCTACGACGGTGACGATCTGCAACAGGCGACCAAGCGTTCGGTTTATCAGGATATTCGCATCGGTGAAATCAACACAGCCAAAGGCGAAGAATTCGTAGAGCTACGCTACCCTGGCGGCGAGAAGTACCTACGCATCGGTGAAGTTCATGGCGGCGTAGAGCCACTAGCCATTCAGCGAGAAATGATCCGCCGTACTATTAAGGAGCACCTGGACAAGGAAAAGCGCTTCCGCCCCATTGGCATCAAGGTGCTGTCTTTATTTTTCATCGACTCGGTCGAGCGCTATCGCCAATACGATGCCGACGGCAATCCGGTGAAAGGTGTGTACGCGACTATCTTCGAAGAGGAATACAAACGTTTCGCCAAACACCCGGACTATCAGAGTCTTTTCAGTGAGGTCGACCTCAACCACAGCGCTGAAGAAGTTCACAACGGCTACTTCTCCATCGACAAAAAGGGTGGTTGGTCTGACACCACCGAGAACAACGCCGGCAACCGAGAAAATGCTGAGCGCGCCTACAACCTGATAATGAAGGAAAAGGAAAAGCTGCTCAGCTTCAGCACACCTCTGAAATTCATCTTTTCCCACTCGGCGCTCAAGGAAGGTTGGGACAACCCCAACGTGTTCCAGATCTGCACGCTGCGCGATATTCAAACGGAGCGCGAACGCCGGCAAACAATCGGTCGCGGCCTGCGCCTATGCGTCAACCAAAAAGGTGAACGGGTGCGCGGCTTCGAGGTGAACACCCTCACGGTGATTGCGACTGAAAACTACGAATCCTTCGCTGAAAACCTGCAGAAAGAGATCGAAGAAGACACCGGCATCCGCTTCGGCATCGTCGAAGAACACCAGTTTGCGGCTGTTGCCATCATCAACGCAGATGGCGAGCCCAAGCCGCTTGGTTTTGAACAGTCGAAGGTGCTTTGGGACTTCCTGAAAGCTCAGCATTACGTCAACGCCAAAGGCCAAGTGCAAGACTCACTGAAGCAGGCACTCAAAGAAGGCGTGTTGCAACTACCACCAGAGTTCGAGGCTCAGCGCTCACAAATAGTTGAGCTACTGAAGAAGGTCTCCGGCCGCCTGGAGATCAAGAACGCTGATGAGCGCCGCACTGTTCCGACCCGCCAAGCCGTGCTGCAGAGTGAAGAGTTCAAGGCCCTTTGGGATCGAATCAAACACCAGACCACCTACCGCGTTGACTTCAACAACGAACAGCTAATTGCTGACTGCATCAACAACCTGCAGAAAGCTCCCACTGTGTTCCGCCCTCGCCTGCAATGGCGCAAAGCGGATCTGGCCATCGGCAAGTCGGGTGTGGAAGCCAACGAGAAGAAAGGTGCCTACACCGTCACCCTGGATGAAAGCGACATCGAGTTGCCGGACATTCTGACCGACCTGCAGGATCGGACGCAGCTTACTCGTCGCACACTGGTGCGCATCCTCACTGAGAGCAAGCGTTTGGACGACTTCAAGCGCAACCCCCAGCAGTTCATTGAGTTAGCCGGCGAGATTATCAACCGCTGCAAGCGCTTGGCGTTGGTAGTCGGCATCAAGTACGTAAAACTGGGCGGTGAAAATTTTTACGCTCAGGAGCTTTTCGAACAGCAAGAACTGACGGGATACCTGAAGAACATGCTGCTCAACACCGAGAAATCAGTCTATGAACACGTGGTCTACGACTCAGCTATCGAACGTGACTTCGCTCAAGCGCTCGAACATAACGATGCAGTGAAGGTGTACGCAAAGCTGCCAGGCTGGTTCCGCATTCCTACGCCGCTAGGCAGCTACAATCCCGACTGGGCAATACTGGTTGAGCAAGACGGTGCCGAACGTCTCTACTTTGTAGTGGAGACCAAAGGCAGTCTGTTTGATGATGACCTTCGCCCAGGTGAGCAAGCGAAAATCGACTGCGGAACCGCTCACTTCAACTTGCTCGCGAAGAATGAGGCCAGCCTGCGCTTCGGCCGAGCCAGCAGCGTCGATGACGTGATCGCTGGTGTGCTGAACTAAGTAAATTGGATCAAGAGAACCACATGGATAGCACGATGAGCGAAGAGACAGCGGAGCAGCGAAACGGATCAAAATACGTTCATGTTCAAGCGCAGCCGGATCACCTGGAGTCACTCGCTCGCGGAAAGCCAGTCAACGCGCTCGCCGAACTTATCTGGAATGCATTGGACGCCGATGCGGATCAGGTACATATCCGAATCACTGACAATGAACTAGGTAACCCGGTAGAAATTGAGATTTTGGATAACGGCAACGGCATTACTGTGCAGGAGGCTGAGCGAGCTTTCGGCAACCTAGGCGGCTCCTGGAAACGAGATCACAGAGCGACTACCGGCGCACAAAAAAAAATGCACGGTAGGAACGGCAAAGGCCGATTCAAAGCCTTCGCACTCGGGCATGACGTAACCTGGGATACGGCGTTTCTTGAGAGTTCTAACAGGCTGCTTCAGCATGCTATTAAAGGACAGGCTAGTAAGCTGCAAGACTTCGAAATCAAAGAGGCTCACCCGGCTCCAGCTGACCGTCATCGTGGCACGAAAGTCCATATTTCGAACCTTCAAGACTCCCTAGGAGTACTGACACAAGAGGGCTCAGCAGCCAGGCAGTTTGCAGAGATTTTCGCTCTCTACCTGCGCAATTACCCCGCTACCAATATCACTTTCCGTGATGAGCGCATTGATCCGAAATCAGTACAGAAATCGCACGTTTCTGTTGAGCTGCCAGCGTTCCAAGCAATAGATGGAACAGATGTGCAGGCCAAATTAGACATCGTCGAATGGAGTTTTTCAAAAAAAGAGAGACGGATATGCCTCTGCGATACAGATGGCTTTGCGCTTCACGAGGTTGAGGCAGGTATTCGACCGGGAAGTGAATTTAACTTCACGGCGTTCCTTCGCTCGGACTACATCGCGAAGCTGCATCATGAAAATTTGCTCGCGCTCGATGACTTAAATGCCGACCTACGTCGCCTTGTCGACAGCGCACGTACTGCAATGCGCTCTCATTTTCGTCGCAAAAAGGCAGAGACCGCATCAGAGCTGGTTCAGCAATGGAAAGATGAAGGCGTCTATCCTTTCGCTGGAGATGCTGGTGACGAGCTAGAGCAAGCCCGAAGAGAAGTCTTCGACATCTGCGCCCTGAACGTACATCAGTACCTGGATTCTTTTCGCGAGGGACATATTCGGAATCGCCAATTCACGCTCCGAATGATCAAGACCGCTCTTGACGAAAACCCCGAAGCCTTGAAGCGCATTCTTACGGAGGTTTTGGACCTTCCGAAAGAGAAGCAATCGGAGCTTGCCGATCTTCTTCAATACACCACCCTTTCAGCCATTATCGAAGCAAGCAAGCTAGTCACGGATCGGCTGCAATTCCTTGCCGGGCTACATGAGCTTCTGTTCGACGCGGAATCAAAACGCGAGGTTAAAGAGCGCACGCAGTTGCACCGGATGCTGGAGAGTGAAACCTGGATCTTTGGTGAGGAATACCTGCTTACCAGTAGCGATGAGAACCTGAACACTGTCTTGCGCAAACACCTGGGTAAACTGCGTCCGTCCGAAAAAAAGGCAAGAAAGGCAAAAGCGGTGCTCCGAGATGATGGCTCCCAGGCAGTCATCGATTTGCTGCTAGGCCGGGAAGTACCTGCATATGCGAAGACACGCCGAGAGTACTTGGTCGTAGAGCTGAAGCGCCCATCACAGAAGATTGACCTTGAGGTGAAAGCGCAGATTGAGGGTTATGCGATGGCGGTAGCTGCGGATGAGCGATTCGATAAGCACAACACTCACTGGACATTTCTCGCCGTATCGAACGAAATGACTGAGGAAGCGGCACGATCAGTTCGTCAGCAGGGAAAAGCCTTCGGCTTCTTCCATGACGAGCCGAACCTAAAAATAGGTCTGGCTACTTGGAGTGAAATACTCGGCGCTTCACGTGCCCGACTGGAGGCTTTTCGTGAAAAGCTGGATTACACAGCCACAAGAGACGAAGGGGTAGCATTGCTTCACAGCAAGTACTCGCAATACCTCCCCCAATCGCTGCAACCGAAGTAGCCTGATTGAGAACGAGGCACTGCAGCCCCCCCCCGAGACCACGCCTCGCCAGCATGGGGGGACAAATGGGGGGACAATATTTTTCATTAAAAATAAACCATTATAAATCAACAACTTAATGATATTAAAAATCCGGCCACAAGCCGGCTTTTTAATGTCTGCTGAACACGCAATACACCGTCGCGCGCCGTGCTGGCGACGAGCGAAGTTGGCCAGCAGGCCGCTGCTCAAATGATAAGGGAATGTGTTGATATGTCGCCAATAACGACATGAAGGTAAAACGTGTCGCCAAAAATGCCAGATAGCGACATGAACCGGTAAATGAGCAGGCGACCAGTACGACATTGAATCAGCACCTTGCTGACCCAATGCCAATGTCAGCTCACCTGGGCTGCAAACACTCCACCGCCCGATCCGCCACCATCTTCGCCATCTCCACCAAATGCATCACCGCCCTCTGTGGCGCAGCCACTGACTCGCCGATCACCTGCGACGTAGCCAGCGCACAATGCAGCAGCTCAGCCACCTGCACCCAGGCATCCTCGAAGCTCAGTTCTTCATTGACCGTAAATGGGTTGGTTGCGCCTGACGACGGCGAATCCGAAACAACGTTATCCATAGCAAAACTCCAATCGATAATTTGAAGCTGCCAATTACGCGACTAAACGAAAGGTGGCAGCTGTACGCAGGTTAGTCGACCGGTCGATTGGAACCCGGCGCACCCGAAGGTGCCCTGCGCACAGCCACCATAAGATGCAGGCGATGAGGTGCCTGACTCATGAGTTGCATATGCGCCAATCGAATCCGGGCGACTAAACCCGATCACTGAATTAGCAGTGACGGTCAGCAGCCTAGTCACCCAATTCCACTGGCGCAAGCGGTTGGGATTCTCTCGGAAACGTCCTGCAAAGGAAAGGGATCGGACCTGCTGGCTACTCAAAATCAGGCAATTCATTCCTGTTCTGCACAGCAAGCCGGAGGCCTGAAATCGGGCGCCAATCATTGTCCACTTTAAGTTGACAGTAAGACTCCTCCCACCCGATTTATCCCTCATCACCCACCCATTAATCTGTGCCCATGTTGAACGCAACGCCCAACCAACCTAAACAAAAAAAGGATTCAACCATGAGCGCTCCAACCTACAACCGCTTGAACAAAGACGACGCCATTGTTCTGCTGGTCGACCACCAGACCGGCCTGATCTCCCTGGTGCAGGACTTCTCCCCCAACGAGTTCAAGAACAACGTGCTGGCCCTGGCCGACCTGGCCAAGTTCTTCAACTTGCCGACCATCCTCACCACCAGTTTCGAGCAAGGCCCTAACGGCCCGCTGGTTCCAGAACTGAAGGAAATGTTCCCGGACGCGCCGTATATCGCTCGCCCTGGTCAGATCAACGCCTGGGACAACGAGGATTTCGTCAAGGCGATCAAGGCCACCGGGCGTAAGCAGATCATCATTGCCGGTGTGGTGACGGATGTGTGTGTGGCGTTCCCGACGTTGTCGGCGCTGGCGGAAGGCTTTGAGGTGTTTGTGGTGACGGATGCGTCGGGCACGTTCAACACCACGGTGCAGCAGGCGGCATGGAGCCGGATGACGCAGGCCGGTGCGCAGTTGATGAACTGGTTCTCGGTGGCGTGTGAGTTGCACCGCGACTGGCGCAACGATATCGAAGGGCTGGGGAATCTGTTGTCCCAGCGGATTCCTAACTATCGCAATTTGATGAACAGCTACTCGGCCCTGTCTGCTCGCCAGAGCTAAGACTGCCATGCTCCGTATTGAGCCTGCCTGAAAAGGCAGGCTTTTTTATGAGCATAGATTGAGATCCGTGTGGATGACGCGGAGCGTCACTGGATGCGTTACCACGCGGAGCGTGGGAACGATCAACTTCCTTAATCCAGGATCAAGTGCGGCAGAAACCGGCTTGAGTCCTTTGTGATCAAGCTATTGTCCTCGCGCACGCCGATGCCGGCGGCCTGGTCGCCAATGACCCAGGAGCCGATCAGCGTGTAGCTGTCACCAAATTTTGGCAGCGGTGCGAACTCTTGAAGGATGAAGGGCGCATCCGTGTAGGGGCCGTCTTCTTTTACGATGAGGCCTTCGGCGGTTTGCAGTTCGATGTTGGCGCCCTCCCGTGAGAAGAAGGGTTTGCGCACCCAGCCCTTTGGCACGGCTTTGCCTGGATCGGTGTCCAGGTGGGACGCGAGCAGGTTGGGGTGGCCTTTGTTGAATTCCCACAGCAGCGGCAGGATGCCTTTGTTGGAAATAATGGATTTCCACGCGGGCTCGAAGAACTGTGTGTCGCTCTGGGCAATCGCGGCACCAAAGGGTTCGTGGAAGATGAACTCCCAGGCGTGCAGTTTGAACAGGTGGGGGATCCAGCGATCTTCAAGGTCGACGAAGCGGCCTTCGCTGGTCAAGCCGATGTCTTCGATGTCGATGTGGCGCGATTCGATGCCGACCTTTTCGGCGACCAGGCGCAGGTAGTCGGTGGTGCCTTTGTCTTCGACCGAGTCTTTCATCGAGGCGAAGTAGAACGGCTGGTTGACCTGCAGCTGCGCGAAGGCCTGGTGCAGTTTGGTGTCGATGCTGTTGAACTGGTCGGCGTGCTTGGGCAGCAGGCCGCGTTCGATGCATTGTTCCAGCCAGCCCCACTGAAATGCCGCGGCTTCGTAGAGGCTGGTGGGGGTGTCGTAGTTGAGTTCCAGCAACTTGGCGGGCCCGCTGCCGTTGTAGGAGAAGTCCATGCGCCCGTACAGGTGCGGGTGGCCTTCGAGCCATGAGGTGCGGATCATGTCGTAGAAGGGCGCGGGGATGCTCAGGCGTTCAAGCAGCTCTTCGCTGTGGACCACGCGGGCGACGAGGTCCATGCACATGTCATGGAGCTCGGTGGTCGGGTCTTCGAGGTCGCGCTCGATTTGCTTGAGCGTGAACTGGTAGTACGCGCTTTCGTCCCAGTAGGGTTCGTCGTCGATGGTATGGAACAGGAAGCCGAGACTCTCGGCGGTATGTTTCCAGTCATGACGCTCTGCGCATTGGATCTTCTTCATGGCCGGTTTCCTTAGCTGCTCGACCCGCCGCCCCAGCCACTGCGTGCGCTGGCTTTGCTGCCGAAGCCGCCGCGGGAGGTGGCCGATGAAACCGAGCTCGACGTAGGTGAAGAGCGCAGCGTGCTGGTGTAATTGCTGCTGCCGTACCGGGCCTGGTTCGAGCGGCCAAAGGTCGCGCCATTGGACACGCGTTGGTTGAGCGTCGAGTTGCCGTAGTTGCCGCGATCATCGCGATAGCGGTACACCGGTTCCGAGCGGTAGCTGTTGCGGTTGTTGCTCAGCATGTTGCCGATCAGCAGGCCGGTCAGCAGGCTGCTGGTGGAGAAGCCTGAGCCACCGCCGCTGGCCTGAGCGTTGGCCGCTTGCGCATTGGCAGCGTCGACCTGGGATTGGGTCACCTGGCCTTCGGCGGTCAGTTCGAAGCCGCCCAAGCGTGGGATGAATTTGCCGGTGGAGTCTTGCTGGCACCAGTCGGCGACAAAGTCGGCGTCGCAATCGGCCTGGCTGTCGTACACCGGCGCTATGCGGCGATGCTCGGCCATGGCGGTCATGTAGGCGTCCGAGCAGACGTCCACCGGAAGTTTTTCATCGGCGCATTGCTGTACCGATTGGAAGTTGTACTTCTTTTGCAGGTCGTAGGTTTTTTCCGTTGGGCCGCAGCCGGATATCGCCATGGCGACCGACGCTGCCAGCGACAGCTGGACGTACTTGCTTCGTTTCATCGGGAGCTCCGTGGGCAATCAGTTCGAGGTGGGCGTCATGCACGCGGCATTCAGCATGCCGACGCTGATGGCCACCGCGGCCACGTAGATACCGGCCGCCAGTTCGCCCTTCTTGATGCGCTCGGATGTGCCCTTGAGCACCAGGCTGGTCAGCAGGAACGCCAGCAGCTGGACGACGGCGGCGATCACGGCCCAGACGATGAAGTCGAGAACGTTGATCGAGTAAGCAATCACGTTGCTGGCCGGAATGGCGAAACCGACGATGGCACCGCCCAGGGCGACCGCTGCGGAGGTGTTGCCCGCACGGATCAGTTCGAACTCCTTGTGCGGGGTGATGCGGGTGTAGATGAACTGGAACAGCGCGAACAGTACCGCAGCCCCCAGGATGTAGAGGACAAAGCCGAGCACGGCGGCTTTGTTGAGGGAGATGGAGAGTGCTTCTAGCATGGACGGCTTCCTTTTTTAGAGCGTAGTCAGGTCGGTGGTGTACAGCGAAATGCCTAGGGATGTGCTCAGGCTGATGGTGCCTTCGGCATCTTCTTCGACGGAGAACAGCAGAAACTCTCGACGGTCGGTCAGGCCGGTGTCGCGGGCGTATAGCATCGAACGGTGCTCGACGCTGTAGGTGGCTTCTGGGCTGGTGACCTGTTCGCTCATCGCCACCAATTCGGTCTGGCCGTCCTCGCTGCCCCACTCCCGGAAGAAC
The DNA here is from genome assembly GCF_021606625.1 of Pseudomonas sp. PA-4-8C. Classification (NCBI taxonomy): domain Bacteria; kingdom Pseudomonadati; phylum Pseudomonadota; class Gammaproteobacteria; order Pseudomonadales; family Pseudomonadaceae; genus Pseudomonas; species Pseudomonas sp. PA-4-8C. Next base: position 1,868 of record NZ_WKCD01000016.1, on the reverse strand, counting down.
TCGACGCCGTCGTGGGTGTAGGTCGGCAGCCCGATCAGGCTCTGTGGGCCCGCCAGCCTGCGCAGTTCCGCTTCGCTGCTGATGGTGACGTAACTGAGGTAGTTGAACACAATCACCGACTCGACCTGGCCTGCGACCTGGCCGGTGGTGTGCACCTGCAGCCAATAATCTTCGTCGTTCATGTAATAGCGCGACAGCCAGGTGGACTGGCCGAGGTCGATGGTGCCGTTGCTCCAGATTTCCTGGGAGCCGGGGATCACCACGTTGGTTTTTTCATCGAGCAACAATTTAAGGGTGGTGTCGAACATCACCCCCTTGCCCGGTGCCAGGCCCAGCGGGCCGGTGGCTGGCAGGCTTGGGCTGACGGCCCGGTTCGAGTCGGTAGTGGCTTTTGGGGCCTCAAGCCCCATCAACTGTTTAAGCCATCCCATGGGAGATTTCCTTAAGTCGGGTGGAAGCGATATAGAAGAGTTCGCCGCCTTTGACCTGTGTGGCATTGGGCGGGTTGATCGACGCCTGCTGAACACCTTGGGCGCGATAGCCGATGAGGGTGGCGTTGTGGCGTTCCTTCATCTGCGTGTACAGCTCGCCGAAGGTTGCCTCAAAGGCATCGGGCAATTTCATCAGGTATTGGGTGGCGCCCTGCCCCACGCACAGCAGCTCATTGATGACCACCGACGAGCCCGGGTCCTGAGAGGCGCGCACCAGCATTTCGATCGCCATGCTGGACGTGCACTCCAGGCGCGGAGCGTAGGAGCTGGCGAGCGCGGCGATTTCACTTTCGTTGAAGTGGGCGACCACATGCCCCACGGGGCTCAGTTGGTTCACCGCCAGCACGGTGGCCAGCGTCAGGTCGTCAGACGGGGTTCGCACCAGCACACGCTCGGCACCGGGCACACCGGCACGCAGCAACAGCGCGGTGGAAGACAGGCTTTCGCCGCGGATGAACGCTGCTTTGCCCGGCATCGGGTTTTCTTCAAGGCTGCAATCGCAGATCACGATCAGGTTGTCGTTCGAGGTTTCGTCTTGCAGCAACAACTCAATCACCCGCTCGCTGGACGCGCCCTCCCAGCCGATCAGCACGGTATGGCCGACCTTGCCGGTGAAATCACCTTTGCCCTTCATGCCTTTTCTCCATGCATCGATAACACTGCTGGTGGTTTTGCCGATGGCTGCCGTGAGCAGCGCAATGCCGCCGAGCATGACCCAGGCCGCCACGAAAATTCGCCCCGCCGAGGTCTGCGGTGCGAGGTCGCCATAGCCGACGGTGAGTGTGGTGGTGAGATAGAAGTAGATAAACGTGGCGAGAGCGGTGAGGTGTTGTTCGCCCAGCAACACCAGGCCCAGGTAAGCCGTGCTGAGGTGGACACCCAAGGCAACGATCAGCCCTGCCCAACCGAAGCGGTGAAAGAGGGAAGAGGCGTACATGCGTAACAAAAGGAAAATCGACATTTAGCCCCTGGCTCCCTGGGTACTTGAATCCTGACGACAGCATCGCCTCGGCGTTTGGATGCTCAAGTGCGTTCACCCGGCATTAAACCCGCTGCGCGGCGTGGATAGAAGTACCTTGGCTGCAATAAATCCAGCGAGTGCACCAAAGAGGTGACCTTCGAAGGAAATGCCCTGCCGGGGGAGGAAGCCCACGATCAGCCCGCCATACAGCAACGCCACGACAGCGGCGGTTAGCAGGTTGCTCCAGCTTCTATGGAACCAGGCGCGAGACAGTAGATAAGCCCATAGCCCGAACACCCAGCCGCTGGCGCCGACGTGAACGCCTGCAAAACCGAACAGCCAGACCAACGCGCCACCCAGCACAATCACGATTGCGCTGACAGCAATGAAGCGGTGGAGCCCGTCGAGGATAACCA